>CAXNGR010000019.1:0-14293 GCA_964201265.1 Verrucomicrobiaceae bacterium | reverse complement strand
CCCACGATGGCGAGGGCGATGGAGAGAGCGATTCCGTTGGTAAGCAGGAAGGATGGAGGCATGTGGTGTCAGGGTCGGGAGGTTGGTCCGGGGCGGGTAAAGCCGGCAAGTCTAACGAGTCGAAAAACAGTGGCAAGAACTTGCTCCGGTTTTGTGCGGCGTTCCCCTACGGTCGAAAATCGGAAACCCTTGCAGTCTTTGGGCCTCTGCACCATTTCCTGCCAAATGAAACGCCGCCGCTTGCTCCAAACCGCCGCACTGGCGCTCTGTCCGGCCTCCTGTGGAAAAAAACTCAATCCGCCTGCGCCCTTCGCGACTCTTGCCGATCTCGCGGCCATGCGTAACGCAGAGCAAGCAACGCCGCTGCATGTCGTGGAGCACTTTTTGGAGCGCATCGCCCGGATTGATCGCACAGACCCCAAGGTGAACGCGATCCTTGCGCTCAATCCCGAGGTCAAAGCCATTGCGGCATCGTGCAAACCGGGGCTACTGCATGGACTGCCCGTCCTCATCAAAGACAACATCGAGACCGCCGATGCCATGCTCACCACCACCGGTTCGCTGGCCTTGCGTGGTCACCAACCGGCGCGAGACGCGCCCTTGGTGACACGACTGCGCGAGGCTGGAGCGATCATTCTTGGCAAAACAAATCTCAGTGAGTGGGCGAACATTCGCTCGCCGAATTCAACGAGCGGTTGGAGTGCCCGTGGCGGCCTCACCCGCAATCCGCACAAGCTCACGCACAGCGCCAGTGGCTCCAGCTCTGGCTCCGCAGCGGCAGTGGCCGCAGGACTGGCTCCGGCGGCGGTTGGGACGGAGACGAACGGCTCCATCATCAGCCCGGCCAGTGCTTGTGGCATTGTTGGCTTCAAACCAACCGTTGGTCTCATCAGCGGGGAAGGGGTCATCCCGATCACGCACCATCAAGACACCGCAGGACCGATGACGCTCACGGTTCGCGATGCCGCGCTGCTCATGCAGGTGCTGGCGGCAGGTTTCACCGTCGAACTGCCACCCGATGCCCTCAAAGGCGCGCGACTTGGTGTACTGCGGCAGCAAAGCGGCAAGCATCCGCAGGTGCTCGCGCTGTTTGATGCCGCGTTGGTAAAACTGCGCGAGGCAGGTGCCGTCATCGTTGATTCCGTTGAACTCCCGAATGCCCGCGAAGCTGGCTCTCTGTCTTGGAAGGCCATGCTGATCGAGTTGCGCCCCGATTTAAACGCCTACCTCGAACAACGCGGCGGTGACGTGCGTTCGCTGGCCGAATTGATCGCCTTCAACGAAAAACACCGCGACACCGAGATGCCGCACTTCGGCCAGGAATTCTTCGAGCAGGCCGAGAAGCTCGGCTCACCGGAAATCATCGCCGCAGGCCAGGAGGCGCGAAAATTTGCCCGACAACTTGCTGGACCGGAGGGAATCGACGCTGCGCTGAAGGAACACGATCTGGATGCCCTGATCTGCCCCACCAATGACCCGGTGGGCGTGATCAACTTGAAGACCGGCGACACCCACGAACGCGTGGCCAGCACGCCTGCTGCCGTGGCCGGTTATCCGCATCTCACGGTGCCGCTGGGCCTCGTGGACGGCCTACCGGTTGGTTTTTCCTTCATCGGCACCGCCAAAGCCGATGGACGCATCTTGGCGCTCGGAAATGCCTTCGAGCAAATCACTCAAGCACGCTTGGCACCTTGCTTGACTCCGAGATAAAACATAACTTTTGCCAAGAATGGCATGCCTTTGATGGTAAGAAGTGTCGTTTTAGCCCGTAAGCACATTCATACGGATCAAAAGCACTTTCATACCATGCTCAAAACCTCCTCTATCCCACTCCTGCTCGCACTGCTCGGCCTGCCAACCGACAGCCAGGCCGCCAGCGGCATTGAGTTTAACAAAGATGTCCGCCCACTGCTGGCGGATGCCTGTTTCCACTGCCATGGTCCTGATCCAGGCACGCGCAAGGCTGGGCTGCGACTCGACACCGAGGCGGGATTTTTTACCTCAAAGGACGGTGAGCCGCCCACGGTCATCAAGGGCCAGCCGGACAAGAGTAGTCTCTACCAACGCCTCATCTCGACCGATGCTGACGAGATCATGCCTCCGCCAGAGTCACACAAGACCTTGAAGCCCGCCGAAATCGCCAAAGTGAAGGCGTGGATCGAGCAAGGTGCGCCCTGGCAGCCGCACTGGTCGCTGATCGCCCCACAGAAGGCTCTTTTGCCGACAGTGAAGAACAGCGCGTGGGTGAAAACTCCCGTGGACCGCTTCATCCTCGCCAAACTCGAAGCCACGGGCCTCAAACCCGCGCCTGAAGCCGATGCCCGCGCCCTCATCCGCCGCATCAGCCTCGACCTCACCGGTCTGCCTCCGTCTCCCGAGCTGCTATCACGCTATGCCTCTTCTTCTCGTCTTTCCGACGCTCAGATTACTGCCCTCGTGGATGAACTGCTCAAATCCCCCGCCTACGGCGAGCACCGCGCCCGCTACTGGCTGGACGCGGCGCGTTACGCGGACACACACGGACTGCACTTCGACAAGCCGCGTGAGATGTGGCCCTACCGCGACTGGGTGGTCAGCTCGTTCAATCGCAACCAGCCCTTCGACCAGTTCACTATCGAGCAGATCGCGGGTGATCTGTTGCCGAATCCCACGGATGACCAGCGTATCGCCACCGGGCTTCAGCGTTGCAACATCACCACCAACGAGGGCGGCACGATTGATGAAGAAAACCTCGCCAACTACGCCTCCGACCGCGTGCAGACGCTCGGCTGGGTTTACATGGGCCTCACCACCAACTGCGCCCAGTGCCACGACCACAAGTTCGACCCGATCACACAGCGTGACTACTACTCGCTGGCCGCGTTTTTCCGCAACACGACGCAAAAGCCCAAGGACGGCAACGTGAAGGACGGTCTCGGCCCCATCCTCGTGCTGCCGAGCGAGAGAGATCGCCCGCGCTGGACTCAATTGCCCGCTGAGATCGCTGCTGCTCAAAAGAAGCAGAACGAAGCACGCACGGCGGCCACGAAGCCTTTTGAAACGTGGTTCACCAGCGCGAAACCTGCGGATCTTGATGCGGACATCCCCACCAAGGGCATCATCGCTCACCTTCCGCTGAATGAAGGCAAGGGCCAGGAAGTCGCCGCGACTTGTGGCGAGGACAAAACCGCGAAGACCTTCAAATCCACTGGCGAGATCACCTGGAAAGCCGATGGCAAGCTCGGTCCCGCGCCCGTGGTGAGGCCGGGCAGCACCTTTGACCTAGGCGGGGCAGGGAACTTTGAGAAGGACAAGCCCTTCAGTTATGGACTCTGGTTCCGCGCCGGGAGTGTGACGCAGAGCGGCAGCATCTTGGCCCGCATGGACGAGAAGAACGGGTATCGAGGCTGGGACATCATGCAGTCGGCGAACAAACTGAGCGTCCACATCATCAGCCAGTGGCCGGGTGATGCGCTGAAAGTGACCACAGCGAAGCCCGCCTTGCGTGCAGGCGTGTGGCAGCACCTTTTCGTCACTTATGACGGAAAAGGCAAGGCTGGCGGCATCCGCATTTATGTCGATGCCATTGACTCGCCTGTTAAGGCGGAATTGGCAGCGCTGAAGGGCAGCATCCTCACCAACACACCGACCAAGATCGGCCAGCGCAGCGCCTCTTCGCTGCCAGAAGGTGGCGTGCAGGACGTGCGCATCTATGACCGCCAGCTCACGGCGGCGGAGGTGCAGACGCTGGCAAAGATTGTGCCGCTGAAGCAGTTCGTCGGAGCCAAAAAAATCCATCCAAAGAACCGTGAGGCTCTCTTTGATCATTACCTCACCACCCGCGACGCCGCCTACAAAACGACCTCGGCTTTGACCTCCAAACTCACGGCCGAGAAAGCCGCCATCGAAGTCCGCAGCCCCATCACGCATGTGCAGGAGGAGAAAATGGACAGCAAGCCGATGGCCAACATCCTCATGCGCGGCCAGTACGACAAAGTGGGCGAGGCTGTCGATGCCGCCGTGCCGGTGGCGCTCGGTAAACTGCCATCAGACGCACCGAAGAACCGCCTCGGCCTCGCTCAGTGGCTCGTGAGTAAGGACAACACGCTCACTGCCCGTGTCAGTGTGAATCGCATGTGGCAGGAGCTGTTCGGCAGCGGTTTGGTGAAGACGAGCGAGGACTTCGGCATCATGGGCAGCCCCCCGGCGCACCCTGAACTGCTCGACTGGCTGGCCGTGGAGTTCCGTGAGAGCGGCTGGGACGTGAAGCGCTTCTACAAGATGCTCGTCACCTCCGCCGCCTACCGGCAGGCCGCCTTGATCACGCCGGAGAAGATCGAAAAAGACCGCGACAACTCCCTCCTTAGCCGTGGTCCGCGCTTCCGCATGGATGCCGAGATGATTCGCGACTACGCGCTCGCTGCCAGCAGCACGTTGTCACCGCGCATGGGCGGCCCCGGCACCATGCCCTACCAGCCAGAGAACGTCTGGGAAGTCGTCGGCATGGGCACGGAAAAATACGCGCAGGACAAAGGCGAGAACCTCTACCGCCGCACGCTCTACAACTTCTGGAAGCGCATGGCCCCGCCCGCCAGCATGGACATCTTCAACGCCCCCTCACGCGAGGTGAGCTGCGTTCGCCGCGACCGCACGAATACCCCGCTGCAAGCGCTCGTCACCATGAACGATCCGCAGTTCATCGAAGCCGCCCGCAACCTCGCCCAGCGCACACTCAGCACCGTGAAAGGCGATGACGCGGCCAAGCTCACCATGATCGCCGAGCGCCTGCTCGCCCGTCCGCTTCACGCGAAAGAGCTGCCCATCCTCCAGGCCAGCCTCACAGAACTCCGCGCCCACTACGGTGCCAGCGCCGTCGATGCCGAAGCCCTTCTCAAAGTCGGCGAAACCAAAGCCGACGATCAACTGCCCAAGCCCGAACTCGCCGCCTGGACCATGGTATGCAACCAGCTCATGAACTTGGACGAGGTGCTGAACAAATAGAATGCACGACCTCTTCTCCTTCCGCCAATCCTGAAACCATGCCCACCGACGCACCCTATCCCTTTCCGGGAATGAACCCCTACTTTGAGAGTTGGTGGTTCGAGGTGCATCCTTTGATGATCGCGCATTCCTTGGGTCGCTTGCAACGCCAGCTACCGAAGGGGCTTCACGCCTCCATCGAACATGGAATGACGATCTCAGGCGCAGGCGGCAGCGAGTCTCGACCCAAACGACCCGATGTAACCATCACTCGGCTGCGGGAAGACCCTGTTACTTTCCTCCCACCTGCCAATTACGTCGCCCCAGTGCTGACGCGAATCGTGGCACCCAAGCCTCGGCATTTGGCAATTCGTGAACTGGACGGCACATTGATCACAGTCATTGAATACCTGAGTCCGACCAACAAGCATGCTGGAGGCTCATTGATGTATGCGGCCAAGCGCACTGCCATCATGGACGCGGGTGTGAATCTGGTGGAGGTCGATCTTATTCGGAAGTGGGGTCTTGCCTTCGCCAAGTTCGATCCTTACAACGTCGAGGAGGAGGTGGTCAAAAATCTCGGAAGCCAGCCTGCTCATGCTGTCATGGTTTTCCGGGCCGAGATTCCTGAGCAACGGGAGATCTATCCTGTTCACTATCAATATCTCCTGCCTGCCTGCAAAGTGCCTCTGCGCCTGGATGATGCCGACATTTGGTTGAACCTTCAGGAACTCGCCGAATTGTGCCACGCAGACGCCGCCTTCGATCAAATCACCGACTACACCCGTGACCCCGAGCCGCCGCTTTCGCCCGAAGACGCCGCATGGCTGGACGCGCACCTCAAAGCCAAGGGCCTCCGCTGATCAGCATCATGAAACCACGCCCATCCACCCGTTTCATGTCTCCGCTTTCGGGCGTTGCCAATTCTCTGAGTCGCAGGTCTGCCTTTTATAAAGGTGTCTTGCCCAGGCTTGTCACCGCACACCATGGCGCTGGCGCGATTATGTTGATGCGCCTGACCCGTGCGATTGTTGTTTCAGTGCTGATGACAAGCTGTCTGGATTTTGGCGAAGATGTTGAGTTCTTCGCTCCCAAAGTTACTGCGGCACATCTCGAGGTAATTGAAAAACGCACAGGCATCGAGCTTCCTGAGGGTTCTGTCGGTATGGCTCTTTACTCCAACGCTACCAGCATTGATCCATGGATGCTGGCCAAGATCAAAATTCCTGCCGAGAAGGTCGTCATGTTGCGGGCATCCAAACCCTTCACGCTGCCCCAACCAGTCACTCCGACAGAAATCGACGGTGAGACACGCTCGTGGTGGAAACCTGATGAACTCGCTCGGGCTTCAAGGGGGCAAATTGGCATCAATTCCACCTTGGTAACCTGGACTCTCGGTGAAGAGGGAAACGACCACATGCTTTACCTCGCCTGGTACACTTTTTGAGTTCAGTGCTCATTCAACTTCGAACTTGTAACCTTAAACTTGAAACTCCTCCGATGAATCCTCTCCAAGAACACAATCTGCTGCAAACCCGCCGCCAGCTCTTCGCTCGTGGTAAAAACGTGCTCGGCGGCGCGGCTTTGGCCTCGCTGCTCGGCGAATCCTTCGCCAATGCTTCTTCCGGTGCTCCAGGCCCGCATTTTGCCCCGAAGGCGAAACGCGTGATCTATCTGCACATGGTCGGCGGCCCTTCGCAGATGGACTTGTTCGACTACAAGCCGCAGATGCAGGCTTATTATGACAAAGACCTGCCGGAGAGCATTCGCAACGGCCAGCGCCTCACCACGATGACCAGCGGGCAGGCGCGGTTCCCCATTGCACCTTCCAAGTTCAACTTCGCGCAGCGCGGCCAGTGCGGCATGTGGATGAATTCCGACCTGTTGCCGTTTTTAGGCCGCAATGCGGATGACATTTGCTGGATGCGCAGCCTGCACACCGAGGCGATCAACCACGAGCCGGCCATCACAGCCATGCAGACGGGCAATCAGATCACTGGTCGCCCCTGCCTCGGCTCCTGGGCCTCATACGGCCTCGGTGCGATGAACTCAAATCTTCCCACCTTCGTCGTCCTCATCGCCACACCGACGAATCGCGAGCAGGAGCAGGCCATTTCCTCACGCCTGTGGAGCAGCGGTTATCTGCCCGGTCAGCATGCGGGGGTGAGCTTCCGTAGCAAAGGCGACCCCATTCTTTTCATCAATAACCCGCCCGGCGTGCCCAGCAGCGTGCGCCAGCGCACCATTGAGGGCTTGAACGCGCTCAACGAACTCAATTACCAGCAGGTAGGTGATCCCGAGACGCACACCCGCATCCAGCAGTATGAAATGGCCTTCCGCATGCAGTCCAGCGTGCCGGAACTCACGGACATCGCCAGCGAACCCGAGCACATCTTCAAACTCTACGGCGAAGAAGCGAAGAAGCCCGGTACCTTTGCCAACAGCGTGCTCATGGCCCGCCGCCTCGCCGAGCGCGGCGTGCGCTTCACGCAGATTTATCTCAACAACTGGGACCACCACAGCAACGTCGGCGGCCGCATGCCCAGCCAGTGCAAGGACATCGACCAGCCCTGCCACGCGCTCATTGAGGATCTCAAGCAGCGCGGCATGTTTGACGACACGCTCATCATCTGGGGCGGCGAATTCGGCCGGACGATCTATTCCCAGGGCGGCCTCACCAAGGAAAACTACGGGCGAGATCACCATCCGCGCTGTTTCACCATGTGGATGGCCGGTGGCGGCGCTAAAGGTGGCACGATCTACGGCGAGACCGACGACTTCAGCTACAACATTGTCAAAGACCCGCTCCACATCAGCGACTTCCACGCCACCGTGCTGCAACTCCTCGGCTTCCACGCCGACCGCTTCAGCTACAAGTTCCAAGGCCTGGATTCGAAGCTCATCGGTGTGAACCCCGCGAAGCCGGTGAAAGCCCTGATGGCGTGAAGAGCAGGTTGAGAAACCTCCATCAAGAAATGGTCAAGCAGTCAATGAGCACGACCCTTGACCATGCCTTGATCTCTTGACCGCTCCACTCACTTCATCGCCCGAAACTTCCCCGGTGCCATGCCTGCATAGCGGCTGAAGTGGCGCGTGAAGGCGCTTTGGTCGCACCAGCCCGTTTCGATGGCGATGTCGGCCAGCGTCATGTCTGTCTCGCGCAGCAGTCGCGTGGCCTCATCCAGGCGGAGTTTATGCAGCAATTGCAGCGGACTCATTTGAAAGAGCCGCTGCACGCGCTGCTCGAACTGATACACACTCAGCCCCGCCTTTGTGGCGATGTCCTCGATGCGCAGGGTTTCGGTGAAGCGCGTCTGCATCAGCCGCAGCGCTGAGGCCAGTTCGGCGAATCCGGTCGCTTTGTCGCTGGGGGCATTCAAATCACGCGAGATGCCAGTCACGCCGATGATCCGGCCTTTAGCATCCTTCAGCGCGTGTTTTGTGGTAAGGCACCAGCCTGCCTTGCTCCGAGGATAGATGTGCAATTCAAGCTGATGCCGCACCGGTTTCCCGGTTTTCAACACCTGCTCATCCTGCCGAGCATAACTGGCCGCCAGCGCTTCTGGAAACACCTCCGCAGGCCGTTTGCCGATCAGCTTTGCCTTGTCACCACCCGCGCAACGATCTGCCAGCGTTTGATTCACCCGCACATAGCGCCCGGTCGTGTCCTTGATGAAAAAGACCACATCTGGCAGCTCGTCGAAGAGCGCCTCCGCGAAGCCGTGCGCGGCGAATGGATCGTCCTGGGCGGTCATTTTGGCAGAATTGGCAGGTTCGAGGCCAAAAAGCAATCAAGAGCCTGCTGGAATCCTGACGAATGGATCAGGACCCATGAATCAGGAATCCAACTTTTGGTCCGGTGTCTTCCCGGCCGTCCTCACGCAGCTCCACCCGGATCAGTCGCTCGATCTCGCGGCTTCGGCGAAGCACTGGCAGGCACAGATCGACGTCGGTGTGTCCGGTTTGATCGTCTGCGGCTCTCTGGGTGAAAATCAGTGCCTCCAGCCGGATGAAAAGCGTGCCGTGGTCAAACACGCCGTCGAAGTGGCCGCTGGCCGCGTGCCCGTCATCAGTGGCGTGGCGGAGATGAATACCCGCAGCGCCATCAGCTACATGCAGGACTGCGAAAAGCTCGGCGCATCCGGTTTCATGATCATGCCGCCGATGGTTTATAAGAGCGACCCACGCGAGACGCAGCAGTGGTTCCGCACGCTCGCCAAAGCCACACCGCTGAGCTGGATGCTTTACAACAACCCCGTGGGCTACCACACCGATGTGACGCCGGAGATGTTCGTGGAACTGGCGGACATCCCAAACCTGCTCGCCATCAAGGAAAGCAGCGCCAATACCCGCCGCATCACCGAGCTGCGCAATCAAACTGGGGATCGCTACCGCATCTTCACCGGTGTGGATGATCTCTTCCTCGAGTCCGCCATCCTCGGCATCGACGGCTGGGTTTGCGGCAGCGGCATCGCTTTCCCGAAGGAAAATCAGCAGCTCTGGGACCTCGCCAAAGCTGGCAAGTGGGACGAGTGCCGCGCCCTCTACCGCTGGAGTCAGCCGCTCATGAAGCTCGATACGCACATCCACTTCGTGCAATACATCAAGCTCCTCTGCCAGGAGACCGGTCTCGGTGCCGAGTGGGTCCGCGAGCCGCGTCTCACACTCGCCGGAGCCGAGCGCGAGCAGGTGCTGAAAATCATACGCGATGCACTGGCTAAGCGTCCAGCGTAAGCCAAGGGCATTCCTTCCGATTGAATCTATATGTTGATAATTCAACACATAGATCTTGACGTGTTCCCGTTGTGTTGATATTTCAACACATCTATGTGGGATAACGAAGTCTCCAAAAACGTCAGCCGGCGTGAGCGCCAGGTGCTGGAAATCGTCATGCGGCGTGGCACGGCCACCGCCCGAGAAATCGAAGAGGACATGCCGGATGCGCCGACGTATTCAG
The DNA here is from genome assembly GCA_964201265.1 of Verrucomicrobiaceae bacterium. GTDB lineage: Bacteria > Verrucomicrobiota > Verrucomicrobiia > Verrucomicrobiales > Verrucomicrobiaceae > Prosthecobacter. The sequence continues at coordinate 4,377 of CAXNGR010000019.1, read as the reverse complement.
CGGTGAGATCGATCCTGCGGCTGCTCATCGAGAAGGAACTGCTCGTGAAGTCGCTGAACGGCCGCACGGATGAGTACACACTGCCGATGCCTGCTGAAAAAGCCCGCGTGAAGGCGCTGCACCAGATGGTGCGGGATTTCTTCTCCGACTCCGTCGGCGCGGCGGCTATGGCGCTGCTCGGAGATCGCAAATCGAAGCTTTCCAAGGAGGATGCCGACCAGCTCATGAAGCTCATCCAGGAGGCCCGCGAAAAATGAACTCGTTCATCACCTTTCTGAACTCCTGGCTGCTCGGTGGCCTGACGTATCCGGCGCTGACGTTTGTGATCACGGCGGCGATGAAGAGCACAGTCATCGTGCTGCTCACCTGGTCGGTTGCGTCCTTTCTGCGGCGGAAACCCGCGCTGATGCGGCTGTGGCTGTGGCGCGGGTGTAGCGTGGCGTTGCTAGGTGTGCTGCTGTGGGCGCTGGCTCCGCAGTTTATGGATTCGTGGCGCGTCAGAGTCACGGTGTCTTCCAATCCGATGCTGTCTGAAATGGTCCAGCAGGCACAGCAGCTCGATCTTTTGAGCCGTGAGAATCCATCATCAGGTTCAGCGATGCCGCCCGTGGCCCCGCTGGTGGCTTACACGGCCAGCACGGAGGCCACAGTTCCACTGGAGAGGATGCGTGTGCCGTGGCTGGAGCGTGTCGAGCAGGTGGCGTTTCACGCGTGGTGGAGTGTGGCGCTGCTGCTGATGGCGTGGCGGGTGTTTCGCGCGGTGTGCGGGCATTTCTGGCTGCGGCGGCAAAGCATGGATGTTTTGAGCGACACCGATCACCGGTTGGTGCGCGGCCTGGTTTCGCCCGTGGTCACGGGCTGGCGCAAGGCACAGATTTGGCTGCCCGTGGAGGCTGCGCATTGGCCAGAGGCAAAGCTGCGTGCGGTATGCCTGCATGAGATGGCGCGTGGCAGTGGCTGGCTTGGCTCGCGGCGTCGGTTTGGTGGTGGAATCCGCTCGCGTGGCTGTCGCTGCGTCGATTGATGGCCGAGGCGGAGCTGAGCGCGGATGAGAGCGCTTTGGCGCAGCACATCGCGGCCACGGATTATGCGCAGGTGCTGGTCGAGATCGCTGCGGGAGGCGAATTGAGCGCCCCTGCGGCCGGTGTGGCCATGCTGGGCCGAAGCGGGATCGAAAATCGCGTGAAGGCTCTTTTGAGCGGTGCGGGGCAAAACGGCGTGTTTGGCCGGAAAACACGTGCGGCTCTCGTTGTGAGCGCAGTGGCCGCCGTGATGGCCGCAGGCGTGGAAGTGCGCCACTCCATCCAAATTCACCAACCGGGCAAACCGCTCTCCGAGGCCGAAAAGGCGCTGGCGAAGCGTGCTTTGACAATCTTGGAAGCGCAGCTCGAAAAACTTCAGCGTGTGCATGTAAAGATGACGGAGACATGGACCATGGATGGTGTATCCAGCCCACGTCCGAGCGTCATCGAGGCCTGGGTGGATGAAGTTGCCAAACAATGTCGTGTTGAATTTCGTCCGCGCGTGAGTCGGTGGACCAACGGCACTGCACCGTGGTACATCCACGACACCACAAAAGCTACGGATGGCACTCGGGAGTGGAGCTTCGAAGGCAGTGAGATCAGCGATGGGAATGACGTGAGAGTGAGTGACATAGACCCCAACTTCCTTTTTGATGTGTGTCTCTATCGACCCAAAGCGCGAGACCTCATTGGCAATTTGAAGCAGATGTTAGAGGATAACTACCACTCACACGCCCAGCCTGCTCTGTTTGTGAAGGATGAGCGAATCGTGATCGAGCTGCGGGGTTCTGGAGAAAGCAGTGTGGAGAGATGGGAAGTCGATTTGACGCACCGGGGACTGGCGCTCTATCGACGGGCCTACCCGAAGCGCTCTGAGCCATTCGCAGTGCAATGGTCCGTCGAGAAATGGTCGCAATTTCCCGACGGCACGGGTTACCCTGCTCGCATGGACTGGAAGTTCCCTTCGGGCGATGCACTCGACGGCTACTCCTGTGACGTGCAGTCCTTGGAGACGATGGCTAGCATTCCACCGGCCTTGCTGGCTCTGCCGGAGAAGAAGGCGTCACCGTATGTCGCGACGAATGGTGTGGCTCAGCATAGGGAGTGGCTGGAGACCCGGTTTGTGCATGCGAAGACAGGCAAACCGGTGCCGGAGGTGAAGGTTCATTTTGGGATCAATGGCGGAGAACGCACGGAACTTATCAGCGATGCGAATGGCGTACTGCGCATTCCGCTGCCGAAGGGGGAAGTCCAATCCCTGCGTTACTGGGGCATGAAGCCGGGCTTGGTGATGCAGCGGGTGAGTTGGAGCCGGCGCGGTGACCCACTCAAGCTGCCGGAAGTGTATGAAACGAAGCTGTTTCCGGCTGGAAAAGCGATTGGTGGCACCATCGTCGATCTTGCGGGCAATCCGGTGGTGGATGCAAACGTGGAAGTCACCCACACAGGCGGTGCGACGCGTTGGGATGTGTTTTCCGACGTGCATGACCACGGCAACGGCACTGTGAAAACGAATGCGGAGGGCAAATGGTCGATGCGTGGCTTTGCGGAGGATTTGAGGGGCCTCATCATCCGTGTGGAGCATTCGAAGTACAAGCGGGTGTCGATGAGCTATGAAAACGCGACAGGACAGCCTCTGGAATCGCTGCGCGATGGCACGGGGCGCATCGTTTTGAAATCGGCAGGCCTCGAAGTGCGTGGTGTGATCTCCGACACGAATGGGAAACCGGTGCCTAACTGCTCAGTGACGCTCACGGAGGACAAAAATGGCCGGTTTGATGAGCCAAACGCAAAATCGGACGCCGAAGGCCGCTTTGCCGTGCCGGTGCATGAAAAAGGCAAAGAGTGGTTCACCTTCGAGGCCGCCGGTTTTGCTCCGCAAATGGTCGAACTCGACGTGAATGCCGAGTCGGCGAAAAGGCTCGTCGTGGTGAAACTGCGGCCCGGCTCGGTTTTCAAAGCCAAAGTTGTCGATGAAGCCGGAAAGCCGCTCGCGGGCGTGCAGATGATCGCGGATCGCTGGCAGGAGAAGCGGACGCTGTGGTTTGAGGGCGTGACGGATGCCGAGGGCCGCCTGGAGTGGCGGGGTGCGCCGCCGGATGCGGTGAAGTGGACTCTGCTGGGTAAAGATCGCATCGTTCGTGATCTGCCGATCTCGGCCGACGGCACGGAGCAGGTGGTCGTGCTGCGCCCGGCGCTGCGTTTCACCAGCACGGTGGTGGATGCGCAGACAGGACTGCCGCTGAAGACCTTCCAAGTGACGCCGGGGGACTCACGCCGCTCTGCGGCGGACATCTTCTGGCAGGAGGAGGACAAGCAGACCTTCCGCGACGGCGAATTCACCTTCGAGAGCGAGTGGATGCGCTTTGATCACAAGCTGCGCATCACTGCGGAAGGCTACGAGCCGCAGGAGACGGCGCTTTTCACGCCGAGGCAGCAGACGGAGACGCTGTCTATCCGACTCAAGCCCCAGCGCTGAGGCATCTGCCAATCTGGGGCTAGAAAAGCCCTCTGCCTTGCCCATTGCATCCTGCGCGGCTTTCCCTTAAACCTCCGACAATTATGGTCCGCCCGCGCAAAAAATACACCGTCCACGATCTCCGTAAGCTCAAAGGCAAACGCTGCCTCACGCACATCCATGTGAAGTCGCCACAAGAGGCCATGGCGGCCGAGGCGGCGGGGATCGACCTCATGAGCTGCAGCTTTGACTCGCCGGAGGCGCAGGCGCGGCTGCCACTGCTCGTCGCCGCTGCGCCAACGGCCTTCCTTTCCGGCTCCACGCCGCATGGCATGGCCACGCAGGAGGAGGCCATCCGCACCGGCTTCCGCGCTCTCGAAATGGGTGCCAGCTCCGTCTATTGCTCCGGCAGCCCGTTTTTGATCGAGGCGATGGCTCGCGAAGGCATCCCCGTCGTCGGCCATATCGGCATGGTGCCGCGTCATGTCACCTGGACCGGCTACCGCAGCCTCGGAAAGACCGTGGATGAAGCCAAAGCCATCTACCAAAAGATGAAGGACCTCGAAAACGCCGGCGCGTATGCCGCGGAGATCGAAATCGTGCCGCACAACCTCGCCTCGTGGCTTTCGAAGCAAACGAGCATGCTGCTCATGTCCCTCGGCTCCGGCACCGGCTGCGACACACAGTTCCTTTTCTCCTGCGACATCCTCGGCGACTACGACGAGCGAAGCCCTCGCCACGCGAAGTCCTACCGCAACTTCGCCGAAGAAAACCGCCGCCTGCAGAACGAGCGCATCGCCGCATTCAGCGAATACGTCGCCGATGTGAAGGAAGGCCGCTTCCCCGAGCGCTGCCACCTCACCGAGATGGACGCCGCACTGCTCGACGAAGTCGTCA
>CAXNGR010000018.1:0-14304 GCA_964201265.1 Verrucomicrobiaceae bacterium | reverse complement strand
CGGCTCGTGGGCCAGCGGCGGCGATTTGCTGCTCCATGGCGACGAGTTTTTCACGGGCTTCCATCATGGTGGGATGCTCGTCGGTGTAGCGCACGGCCAGCTCGGCCACTTCGCGGCGCGTTGTATCAAGACGCGCGGCGTTGGTGTCCACCTTGGCGAGTTCTTTCTCCACGCCCTGGATGCGGAGGTCGAGTGTTTCGTGATCGAGCTTCAGTGTTTCGTATTTGAGCGTGAAGTTCCCGAGTTCGCCGAGCCAGGCGTCCATTTGCTTGTCGGCGTCGATGAGTTGTTCGCGGCGGCCGTAATCGAGAAGTTCTTCGTTGGCTTTCACGAGGTCGCCATCGGTGCGTTCGATCTGCTGCTGCAAAAACTCACGCATTTCTGAGGCTGAGCCACGCTGGAGTTCGCGGGCGAGGTTAAGCACCTCAGAAGTGTAAGCCTGAAGCATTTGCAAAGCGGCGTCCGGGCTTTGATTGGAGGTCATGCTGATGGACACGATGTCGGTGTTGCGCATCGGCGTGACGACCAAGCCTGCACGCAGCACGCTCTCCGGCACACGGCCTTCGAGTCTCTTGCTGGCGGCCTCAACCATGGCGCTGGAGTGCATGAGGCTGACAAAGGTGGGGATGGTGAAATCGCGTGGCTTGAAGCTCTCGCCGGAGTCAGACTGGCGGAAGGCGGAGGCGGCTTCCTGCTTGATGATTTGCGCCTGAGCGGAGTGCAAAGTCTCGAAGCGTGACTTTCCGACCACGAACAACGCCGCGCCGAAGATGCTGCCGATGATGAGCATCAGCCACCAGCGGCGAACCAGCGCGTCGATGAGGCGCAGCGGGTCAAAGGGCAGTTTGATGGCAGATGGAGCGTCTTTTGGCTCGGCATCGACTTCGACGATCTCCGAGCGGCGACGTGCCGTCACCGGACGCCGCAGCATGCGCGGCGGAATGGTGATTGGAAGCGTGGATGGAATAGCGAGATCGGACATGGTGACGAAGTGTTCCATCCAAGCAGGGAGGCGACAATCCCCCCAGGTGGGTGGAGTTGGAGCGTCGTAGCTTGGCTTTGATTCGCTGCGCTCACCCTACGGGCAGCCTGCGGCTGTCTATCTCCGCTGCGCTCCGGTTCCAGAGCCGAGACGAGCTTCCCCTGACTCCCTTCGGAGCGCAGGGTCTTGTTCGTGAGCCAGGAGACTTCGATCTCGGCTTTGGAAAGCCGAGCTACGCCAGATACGCGGCCATGACTTGTTCGGCGTTTTTGGACCAATCGAAGCGTTGGGCGTTCTGCAAGCCGGCACGCACGAGGTGCGAACGGCGTTCTTTGTTGGTGGCGATGAACTGCATGGCTTCAGCGATGTCACCCACGTCTTCAGGATTCACGATTTGAGCGGCGTTTCCGACGACTTCATCCAGCGATCCGGCGATGGAGCTGATGACGGGCGTACCACAAGCCATGGCCTCGACGGGAGGCAGGCCAAAGCCTTCGAACAATGATGGATAAGTCATGCATGACGCGGCGCGGTAGAGGTCTGGGAGCGCGGCGTCCTCCACGAAACCCAGCGTACGGATGTCCTTGGCATAGGCTGAGGCTTTGATGGCGTCATGGATGTGCTCGGCACCATGCCAGTCGCTCCCGGCGAAGACGAGCTGCCAGTCACTGCCCGTGCGCTTCTTGAACGAATCGACGGCTTCGATGAGGCGGACGTGGTTCTTTGCAGGATGCTCAAGACGTGAGACATAGAGGAAAAACGGTTGGTCGAGTCCCCAGCGAAGTCCGGCGTAGGCTTTCGCTTCTGCTTTGTCGCCGGGATTGAAACGTGTGTGGTCGATGCCGTTCAAGACGACCTTTTGCTGCTCCATCGGCACATCAAAGAAGCGTTGGACATCACGGGCGGTGTTGGTGCTGACGGCGACGACTTGATCCTGCCTCTTGGCGAGGCTTTTCACGACCACACGACCATAAAACATCCGTGCGAGGTCGTATTTCCCCTTCACATGAAAAGGCGCGAGATCGTGAATGGTGGAGACCAGCTTGCAGGGTGCCTTGTGCAGCATGCGGCGGTAGCTGGGCACATGCAGCACGTCGATCTGATTGTCGGCGATCCAACGTGGAAGCACAGTCTGATGCCAAAGGATGTTCTTCACCGCCGGGCGCCATTTTTCGGCAACGGGCACGATCCGCATCTTGTCGCGGGCGAAGTCGAAGAGCGGCACATCCTCCTCCAGCACGAGGAGACTAAAGTTCACGTCATTCGCATGAGCGAGGAGTGCTCGTGTGAGGGCGAGGACATACTGGCCGACGCCGCTTTTGCCGCGCTGCATGACACTGGTGGAAAGGGCGATATTCATGCGCGTTGAGGAGCGTTGGAGGTGATGAGTGAAGTGGCGATTTCGCGAATGGAACCGATGCCAAAGACGACGAGGTCGGTTGAGTAGCGTTTCAGCAGACGGCGTGGCTCCTGAGCTAGGCGGAAGATCCACTCCATGCCGGCGACCTGCATCCAGCGCGGAGCGCGCTTCACGGTTCCGGCCAGGAAATCAATGGTGGCACCGACACCGATGCTGACCGGCACGCCGAGGGCGGCGTAGTTCCGGGCGATCCATTTTTCCTGCTTCGGACAGCCGAAGGAAACGAGCAGCAAATCGGGTTTGGCATCGCGCACGCGTTCGCAGATGCCTTCATGATCCATTTTGTCGAGTGGGGCGAACGGGGGTGAATACGAGCCTGCGATTTGAATGTTCGGATGCTTGGCCTCGACATTGCGCACGGCCTGGCTGAGCGCACGAGGCTCGCCACCGAGGAAGAACACGCGCCAACCTTCGCGTTCGGCTCTTTCCAGCAGTTGCGGCACGAGATCGGAGCCTGCGACTCGCTCAGGCAAGGCACGACGCAAAAGTTTGGAAAGCCAGATGAGTGGTGTGCCATCGCAAACCACGAGGTGAGCTTCATTGAGGATGCGGCGAAGTTCGCTGTCTTTGCGGGACTGCACGAGGAAATCGACATTGGCAGTGGCGAGGTAGTGCGGCTGCTGCGTGGAGATCATGCCGCCAATACGATCCAGAGTTTGCGGCATGGTGACGACATCAAAGGGCACGTCCATGAGGCGAATTTGCTTTCGTTGTTCGGGCTCGAAGCGGCGATACTCGGAGCTGAGGCCCGCGCCGATGCTGCGCCAGCCGAAGCGCTCTTTGGCGACGCAGATGCCCTTGTTACGAAGGTGCGCGCGCAATGGCGGGTTTCGCAGTGCACTGACAATTTGATCGGCAAAATCGGTTGGTGTGTCGGCGAGCAGGATGTTCGCTCCATGCGTCAAGCCGAGCCCTTGGGCACCGATGGTGGTGGAGACGACGGGGGTTCCGATGGCTAGGCTCTCGACGATTTTCAATCGTGTGCCGCCGCCGATGCGCAGTGGCACCATTTGCAGCCAAGCGCGGCGGTAATAGGGCCGAACATCAGGGACGCTGCCAGTCACGGTGACGCCGGGACCCTGGGCATAGGCTTCAACCTCGGCGATGGGTGATTTGCCAACGATGAGCACTTGAAGGCCAGGAACACGCTGAAGCAGCTGCTCATGGATCTCGCCAAAGAACCAGCGCAGGGCATCGACATTCGGCATGTAATCCATGGCACCGCAAAAAAGCACGGTGGGCTGGGCGCAGCGTGGCTCGGGGTCAATGTCGGCGCGGAAGTAGTCGAGATCGACACCGTTGGCGACGACCTTCAAAGGAGCTGTCTTGCTGATGTGCTGACGCACGAACACTTCGTCATCAGGGCCGCAGAGCACCTGTAGCTGGCTGCGTTTGGCGACTCGTTTTTCAAAGCGACGCATCTTCGCGAGGCTTTCCCAAGCGAGGGCTTTGTCCTTGAGCGTGCGGGCATTGAAAGTGGCCTGCTGCGTCTGGAATTGCAGGTCCACGCGGCTGCGGTCAATGCTGAGCGGGATGTCTTTGTGTTCGCCGAGAAAGTATTGCGCGAGGACGATGTCACAGACGTGAACGAGGTCGTATGAGTTGCGTTTCAGTTGATCACGGATGGCCTCGGCGATGTGCGGAAGTTTCCAATGATGAATGGAAGATGGCGTGCGGCTGAAGAGACGGTTGGGGATGAGCTTCGGCCACGCAGGATGCTGGAAGGGCACGAAGCGCACATCACGGCAGAACTCCTCGAAGACGTGGCGCTCTTCAAGACGCTCGCCGTTTTCACTCAGCGCGATAAGATCGACGGTGTGCCCGCGTGCGATTTCTCGCAGCAGGTGAAACGTGCGCTGGTAGGTGCCGCGGTCGATGGGGTATGGGATGTAAGGGTAGATGACGAGGATGTTCATGGGTGCGATGAAAGTGTGGTGTGGAGTTGAAGGAAGCGCATCGCCCGCAAGTGAGGGGGATTGGCCGTAGCTTGGCTCTCATGAGCCGAGTGGAGCGGCCACTGATTCACTTCGGCACGCTGGGTTTGTTCGAGGGTCAGGAGACTCCGATCTCGGCTTTGGAAAGCCGAGCTACGGCCGGTTAGTTGAACCTGTGCCAGAGAGTCTCGTAGGCTTGAATGCGTTGACGATGCACAGTGGCGCTGATCCAGAGCATCTCGGTCAGTGCGTGGAGCAGGGCTTCGCGTGGATGGCGCTCGATGGGCTGCGGAATGCCCAGGGCGACGTGAGGCGTCCGCAGATGCTGTAGGACGTTCTTCCACATGGGCTGCTCAGGGCATTTGTTGATCTTGCCGGAGGTGTAGTCTGAAGCGCTGGGAAAGGGATGTCCGAGGCGTTGGCCTTCGAGGCGCAGAAAGAGATCTTTGGCGAGCGCTGAAACCTCCGCGTGGAGCTTGGCGAGCTCTTCTCGGCTCAAGGTGCTTCGCTGCGGATGAAGTTTAAAATCGACGCCCTGGGCATGGTGCCGATGAAGAACCTCGTCAGCCTTCAACCGCTGATGACGTTCGACACAACTCCAGTGATAGCATCCCTCGGCAGCTAGAAGAGCATCTCCAAGTGCCAATTGGGCTTTGGCGATGTTTCTAGCGACGAAGTCGGCATCATCCGGCGTGAAGTTGTTTTGCTGAAGACGCGCTTTGGCATACAAAAGACCGGAGCAGCGGTTGAAAAGTAGCCGCGTGACTTCGTGCCGTGGGATGCATGATGCATCACGATGGTGCTCCGTGTTTTCGAGCAGGCTGTCATCTCCGATGAGCCAGCGATGCCCCATGACGAGATCGTAATAAAACATGCTCGGCTTTGCTTTGCGGAGTGCAGCGCTGGAGATGATTTTGAACTCGACCTCGATGCCAGCGGCAGGCGTGAGACGCTCGCCAAGCTCGTGCAAACTGGCTTTGTAACGGCGATCGTTCAGCAAGGTGCTGCCACGAATGAAGACGAAGAATTCGAGGTCATTGTAAGGCTGGTCTCCCTCTTCGGTGCGCAGCACGCCGCCTTCACCTCGGCCATAACCACCTGCGAGGGCGATGCCCTCAAGTTTCGCATCGGGGACGATGGCGAAGATGCCTTCGCGCACGAGTTCGCAGACATCGGCGAGTTGTTGCTCCAGAGCCGGGCTGCCATCGCGGGTGAAACGTGAGTTCATGCGCTGAGGAAGTCCTCCACTTGATCGACGATGGGTTTCATGGCGAAACGAGCACGCACTTCGCGGTGTCCGGTTTCGGTCATCATGCGGCGGAGTTCGGCATCTTGCTGCAAGAGCAGGATGCGCTCAGCAAGCTGGACTGGATCACCAGCCTCGTAGGTTAGGGCATTGTCGCCGTGGCGGAAGAGTTCTCGGCTGCCACCCGTCATGGTGCCGATGACGGGAAGGCCGCAGCTCATGGCCTCCAAGGGCGTGAGCGCGAAGGGTTCCTCCCATTCAGAGGTGAAGAGCAATGCATCATGCGCACGATAGACCTCTGGCATCTGATCAGGCGTAGCGCTGTGCCAGGAGACGGGCAGGGCGTTATCTTGAGCGAATTGTTTGAGCTTGGCCACATAGTCGGCATCGCCTTTGCCATAGATGCGGAGTTCGCCTTGGAAGCGTTCTTTAAGCAAAGCCAGCGCGCGCAGGGCGGTGTGGATGCCCTTGTCCTCAGCGAGACGTCCGACCCAGAGCCAGTTCCGTGGTTCGCGGGTGACGGGTGAGCCGTTGAATTGATCCGTATCTACGGGGCAATGGATGATGCTGCCGTGATTCACGTCGTAGCCTTGATCTGCCGTGAGTTCGCGGAGTCTGGCGCTGGTGAAGTAGAGCCGTGGAAAGCGAATGTCGCTCACCGGATTCGTCGGCGCGATGGACTGGAGCTTTTCGCGACGGCCAAGCAGTGACCAGAGCGTGCGCTGGGTTTTGGACGCGATTGAACCGCTGCTGCGGTTCCACCAGTCGAGCCAGACATCGGCCTTTAGACTGCGGAGAATCCAGTGATCGCTGACATCATAGACGGTGGGTACACCGAGTTGCTGAAGCGTGAGGCAGAGCGACTTTGAGAGCCCGTTCATGCACCAAACATGCACGACATCGGGTTGAAATTCGACGATGGCATCGCGCAAGGTCTGGTTGTTGTGCGTTTCGAGATGCTGAAGCTGGCTGAGACCGAGCCAAGGGTGTCCATAGTAGCCGTGGATGCGCAGCTTTCGCTGAACGTGGGGCTGTTTCGTCGGCGGAGGGTTTGAATCAAGCCCGTGGTTGCTGGTGAGCACCTGAACTTGATGACCGCGCTGGCGCAATGCCTCGGTGATTGCGGCACAGCGGAGTTCATAACCGCCGACGTAGAAGGGTGGGTAGAGGTTGGTGAGGGTGAGGATGCGCATGGCGTGTGGTGTGTCGCCAGATGCATCGCCCGTCGGCGGCCAGGAGTCATTCCCCCCAAGTGCGGGCTTGGAATGAGGGGCTCCCCCTCAATTGGGGGTGGACCAAACAGGCGCGATGTTGTCTTTGTCAGCTAGCTTTCAAAGTTTCGCCAACTCGCCTCATCGTGCCTGTCCCTCAAATCACCAAAGACGCCATCAAACGCCGTGCTAAGTCCTGGATCAAATGGCATCCAGTGACCGTGGGCGTCGTGACTTTTCTGCTGGTGATGACGCCCATGATGGTCGCGGTGTGGAACATGTACAACAAAGCGGATCAGATTCTGAAAAGGGGAATCCACGATCAGTTGCTGAGTGCCGCCAGCGTGATGACGAAGGTCATCGATGTGGATGCACATGAAAGCCTGAGAAAGACAGGCCAGGACTTGTCTGCCGCTTACTTGCAGCAGGTTCAGAAGCTGGACACGGCCAAGATGGCGCTGGACCCGAGTCGTATGATCAAGTTTGCCTACACCTGCATTCTGGATGGCTCAGAAGTGCGGTTCGTGCTGGACGCGACGCCTGATGGAGACACCGATCGTGACGGGATGAATGATCGTGCGAAGCTGTTGGAGATCTATGAACACCCGAGCCCCACACTGCTGGAGGTCTTTAAGACTGGCGTGCCCAAGGTCAATGGAGAGCCTTACACGGATCGCTGGGGCACTTTCATGAGCGGTTTTGCGCCCATCTTTGACTCCAATGGCAGGCTGGTGGCTGCGGCGGGTGTGGACATGTCGCTGGAAGATTATGAACTGACGCGCTCCGGTCTCAGACATGTGGCGACGATGAGCGCACTCGGCGTCTTGTTTCTCTCCTATGTGGCCGGTGCCTGGATGGCGTGGTATCATCGGCGCTTACAAAACTCCGTGGCCGAGCTTCTTCGGGCCTCGGAAGCGGCTGCCACAGCAGAGCGGGTGAAGGCGGATTTCCTCGGTGCGATGAGTCATGAACTGAGGACGCCGCTGAACGCCGTGCTCGGCATGAGTGAGATGCTGGGACAGACCACGCTGAGTGACCAGCAGCGCGAGATGCTGGAGACGGTGTCCAAATCGGGTGAATCGCTGCTGGCGACGCTGACGAGCATTCTGGAGTTCACTCAACTGGATTCGCGCCGCCTAAAAATCGAGTCTGAGGAGACAGGTTTGCGAGCTCTGCTGCAGGACGTGCTGAAGACACATGAAGGCGAACTGCGAAAGAAAGGCCTCACCTTCGATTCATTCATCGCGGACGATTGCCCTGCACGCTTCACGGGGCATGTGACGTTCGTACGGCAGGTGCTGTCGCAGCTTCTGTCGAATGCGATCAAGTTCACCGACGCGGGTGGAATCACGATCAAGGTCAGCTCCACGAGGAACGGTGAAGGAGGGCTGCTTCAGTTCGCCATCCAGGATACTGGGATCGGCATCAGTGCGGATGACCTGAAGCGCTTGTTTGAGCCGCTGTTCCAAGTGGATGGCACGACGACGCGTCGTCATGGGGGCATGGGCATGGGCCTGGCACTCTGCAAACGGCTGTGTGACGCGATGAATGGCCGACTCTGGGTTGAGTCCGAACCCGGACGCGGAAGCACCTTCCATGTGGAGGTGCGGGTGGAGCGCTTTGGGGCAGATGCCGCGCCTAAGAGCCGCCAAGCCGTGCTATGGACGGATGATTCCATGACGGCCATGCTGGCGGCGCGAGTGATCGAAAAGACTGGGGCGACCGTGACGACGGTGGCTTCCTTTAAGGAACTTCAACGACTGCCAAACCTTCGCGAGATCGCCTATGGCGTGCTGGATGCCAATGGAGTGACAGCGGACACCCTGAGCACCATTCGGAACCTGCTACCCAAGGCACGCTTGATCGTGCTGCATGGCACCGAGGGCGCGAAAGGGCTCGAAGTCGCCGATGTGGTGCTTGTTTCTCCCCTCAAGCCTGCTGAGCTGCGAGTGGCCCTTGGCTAGCGCCACATAGCTTGGCTCTCCAGAGGCGAGTCGAACGTCCCCGGACTCTCTTCGGAGCGCTGGGTTTTGTTCGGGAGTCGGGAGACTCAGACATCCTTACCTCTTTCCGGCTCGGGCTAGCCGCCAAGGAATGCCCATGAAACAGGAGGCGGCAGGCTTGGCCCCCTCTCCCCCGCTGTGCATCCAGAAACGTCATTGATTCTCTTCGGGGGAGAGGGTTGGGGTGAGGGGCCGACACCTGCCCAGACGGTCCAGGCCGTCCCCTCACCTAACCTCTCCCCGCAATGAGTTGTGGGTGTTTAAAGGCATCCATGGCGGGGAGAGGGACCAAGCCACTCCGGCACCCACAGAATGCTTGGCTCGATCACTGGCTGACATCATGGCCTTTGTTTCGCTTGCTGGCGAAAAAACTAATTCTTGGTCCATTCAGCTTCTTTTTTTTGCTCCGAGGTCAGGATGTCTGAGACTTCCATCTCGGCTTTGGAAAGCCGAGCTACGCTTGGGCAAATCCAGCGTGTTTGCCTGTGCGCTGATTCCAGCGAATGCGCAGGGCGTGGGGGAATTCGGCGAAGCGTTTGTTGTTCGCGAACCAGGTCAGATCATGCCGGACATCATTGATGACACCGAGCGCGACAGTCTTGAGCCAGCTTTTGTCACGTTTGCTGATGCTGCCAGCTTGTGCCAAGGCACGTGCGTCACCTTGAGCTCGTTTGTGAGCCTGCTGTGGCGTGTAGTTATGGCTATGCATAGCCACGGACTCGGGAACGTAGTGAATCTCGTAGCCCTTGGCCTTGCACCAGCGAGTGTATTCATCATCCTCGGCGTATTGCAGGTCTTCGCGGAAGCCGCGCTGCGCCCACACATCCTTTCTCAGTCCACTGCTGACCATGCTGAAGAAGTGATCCCACTTGGCAGATTCACGGTTGGGGCCAAAGCAGCGGTCGTAGTCACACGCAAACACGGCCTGGCAATCGGGCCGAGGAATCTGGCGCCCGAAACAGGCGGCGACTTTTTCATCGAGCAGGGCGTCTGCCAGCGGTCGAAGCCAGTTCGATCCTTGGGGCGTGGCGTCAGCATTGAGAAAGAGCACGCGTTCTGCTTTGGCGAGCCTCATGCCGTGATTCATGACGCGGCTGGGATTATACTCCTGTGGCGTGATCTGGATGAAGTGCGCAGGATTGGCCGCGCGGATGAGATCTTGTGAGCCATCGGTGCTGCCGCTGTCGATGACGATGAGTTCCACGTTTGGATAATCCTGCGCCGCGAGAGCTGGCAGGGTTTCCTTGAGCGCCCATGCTTCGTTGAAGGAGCGCATGACGATACTGATGAGGGGCGTGGTCATGAGATGGCTTGGACTGGTTTTGCGATTTTGGGCAGAACAGGCTTCGTGCGTCGAGCGACTTCCTCACGCAAATCACCATAAACCTTGGCCACTCGCCCTGCGATGCTGGGCACATCAAACTCGGCTAGAACATGGGTGCGGGCCTGTTCGCGAAGTTGGCGATGCAGGCTGTCATCATTAAAGATGGCGTCGATTGCTTGATGAAAGGTCGAAGGCATTTCGAGATCGTATAACAGGCCGGTGCGGCCGTGGTCGATGAGATCGAGAGGGCCGGAGGTGCGTGAGGAGATCACAGGTGTGCCAGCGGCCCAGGCTTCAAGAATGACGATGCCGAAGGGCTCCGCAGTGCTGCTGAGAGTGAAGACTCGCGCCTGCTGGATGAGGCCGATGAGTTCGGGAGAACCCGAGGCGAGGCCGCCAGTGAGCAGCACGTCGTTTTGCAAACCCAGGCGTTCGATTTCGCGATTCAGTTCCTCGACGACATGCTGCGTGGTGCCTGCGCCGATGATGACGAGCATGGCTTTCGGATGGCGGCGCTTGATCTCGGGAAGCTGTCGCACGAGCCAGGGGAGGTTTTTGGCGGGATCAAGGCGGGCGACTTTGACGATTAGGTCTCGACCTGTGATTTGCGGAAAGGCTTTCAATGCAGAGGAACGATGATCCACGGCATACTGCGCGGCGGGGACGCTGTGCGGCTGCACGATGACACGCTGATGCGGATACTTTTGCTGGAGCAGCTGAGCCTCACGCGGATTGCAGGTGAAGATGGCATCGGTGAGTTCTAAAACGCGCCGGCTTTGCACGAGTGCACCGAGAGCCTTGCCCCATTCGAAGCCGCCTTGAAGTGGCGCGGTGA
This sequence comes from Verrucomicrobiaceae bacterium, assembly GCA_964201265.1. Classification (GTDB taxonomy): domain Bacteria; phylum Verrucomicrobiota; class Verrucomicrobiia; order Verrucomicrobiales; family Verrucomicrobiaceae; genus Prosthecobacter. The sequence continues at coordinate 3,349 of CAXNGR010000018.1, read as the reverse complement.
GCTTTTCATTTACCTCGGCTGGGATGTCGAGTGCACCGCCGTGCAGTGTGACGACATGCGGGATTTTTTTCCACCTAGCCACTCGGAGTCCGATGCCTGCGATGCGGTTGAGGGCATGTGAGTGGATGACATCCGCAGGGCTTTGCAGTAGCTGCGCGAAGAGGTCGAAGGAGAAGAGGTTGCCGCCCCAGGAGACAAGTTCTTCCCTTTGTCTCTGTGAGATGCCCCAGACGGGCGCGAAGGCGTGGTAGCGGCTCACTTTGCCTCCCGCTTCGCAGATGGGATCACACTCGCAGGAAGTGGCTCCATGCGGGGCGTGAACGGCGGAGGAGATGCCATGCGTTTGCAGCCCTTGGATGAGACGCAACACAGCCGTCTCCGTGCCGCCCCATTGAGCTGGCTCGTATTTGCGCAGGATGTGTGAGATGTGCATGGCTGGAAGTAGATTGCCTCTTCAGAGGAGAGGGGATTGGGGGAGTGATGAGCGAAAGGAAGACGAGTGAGGTTCGATCTTGGTCCGGGAGAGCCGAGCTACAGCAAGGCGTTTACGGGGCGATGTAGCCAGCTTCTCCAGAGGCGATAGGGTTGGGGCTTTTGCCCCTGAAGAAGCGGCTGTGTATGGCGGTGCGTTCCTCCGGCTTCAAGGCGGCTTGCCACAACGCCCATACCGTCACGGTGGCGGCTAGGCCGCCCGGTAGGAACGTGGAGAGCAGGAGACCGCCTTGAAGCGGAGGAAAGTGGGGGGCAATGCCGAGGATGAGCACGGCAGGCAGGCTGCAAAGCACCGGAGCGAGAAGGGTTTTGCGCAGCAGACGCAAAGGATGGATGCCGATGTCACGGGCCATCCAGGGCCAGAGCTTAAACCAACCAAAGAAAAGCGTGGGGATGAGTGAGCCGATGGCAACGCTTACGACGCTGCGGAAGGTGAGCACCAGGGTGATGCTGAGTGCGAGATTTGCCACAGCCTCGCCGATGCCGAGCCACATGAGGCGGCGCTCATGACCGGTCATCATGTAGATGCGCTTGCTGACGCTGTGCGTAAGGGTGGAGGTGTAGAACCAGAAGAGCAGCACCTGGGCTACCAGAACGGTCTCGCGATTCATGGTGGAGTCGCCCGTGAGTAGGTGGAGAAGATGCTCCAGCTCAAACGCGCAGAAAATGTAGAGCGGTGTGGAGATCAGCGAACTCCAGCGCGTGCCACGGCGGAGGAGGTCCCGCACGGACTCATGATCGCCACAGGCATGCAAATGAGCAGCCGCAGGTGAAAGCGTGTCCTGAAGCTGCTTCGTGAATTGAGCGAATACTTCGGCCACCTTGGCTCCAGCTTGATACAGCGCGATCGCACTGACCGAAAGCGTGGCGCCGAGCACAAGTTGGTCGGTTTTGCCGAGAATGATGTTCGTGGCGGTGCTGATGTAGGCGAATATGGAGAACGCCATCGTTTCACGCATCATCGAGCGTGAGAAGAGCTGTGGGCGCAGTCGCACCTCGGGCATGTGTTTGAGGGCAAAGAAAGCGGCGAGCAGGTCTGGCACCAGCGCGAAGAAAAGCGCGGTGATCATGATGCTCATGAAGCTCCAGCCCGCATAAACAGCCCAGGCGATGACGCCGAGACGCGCCAGCATGGCTCCGGTGGTGATGTTGTTTGCCAAGCTGATGCGCTGTTGCCCCCGCAGGATCTCTGGGAAGATACCCAGAGGAAACGCGAGCCCGATGGCAGCGAAGAATACGATCAGCGCGATGCGAAACTCGTCATGGTTCGCGGGAGAGACATCGAAGAGCTGGATAAGTTGATGAGACCCGAGCGTGACCACTCCCGCGAGCCCAATCGCAACAGCGAGATAGAAGAAGAGAATCGTGCTAAGCACACGACTGAGCTGTGGCCAGTCTTTGGAAACGGAAAGTTCGGCCACACGCTTCTGCGCGGCGAATCCGAAGCCAAAATCAAGCAGGATGCCATAGCCGAAAACACTCCATAGCAGCGACCAGAAACCAAATGCCTCCTTTGGCAGCGATTGATAGAGCAACCTGAAGGTCACAAGCCCCACAACGATGCCGACAGCGGTGCGAAGGTAGTTGGAGAGGGCGTTGCTCCAGATGCGGTGTTGGACGTCGGTGTAGGTCATGTGCGTGCCGAAGTGTGCTCGCTGATGGGTGGAGGGACAATCCCCCCAGGTGGGTGGTGCATCGTCGAATTGCCCAAAAAAAGGGCCGGAAGAAACAAATCTTCCGGCCTCTCAACCACACCAACAAAGAATTGGGATTTGTCAGCGCTCAAACAGCCAGGTGTTTTCTTCGACGCTCTGAGCCCAGAAACCGAGTGCGTGGAGTTGGTCGATGACGCGTCGGTTGGCGTCTTCACCGACGATGCTGGGATGAAGCTCGATGATGATGCGGGTGACGGTTTTCGGGAGTTGGGTGAAGTCGAGGTAGGTCTCGGCACCTTCGATGTCGCAAATGAGGGCCGTGGGGCTGGCGGGCATCTGCTTGACGAGGGTATGCAGGCTCAATGAAGGCACGGTGATCTGCGTTGCGGTCTCATTGGTTGTGACGATGCTGTTTTCCCAGAACTCACCGCCGATATCGAGGCTGATCTGGCCGTCTTCGGAAGAGGCGGCGGCATGAATGACTTGCGGCTCGATGTGATTGAGCGCGTAGTTCCGGCGCAGCATGGCGAGGGTATTCGGATTCGGCTCGACGGGGAGGTGATGCTTCACGCCGATGACTTTTCGGCAAAAGAGGCCGATGAAGCCGATGGCACCGCCGAGTTCGAGTATGACATCATCTTTGCCGAGGCACTGCTGGACGAGCCGACGCTCCTGGAACTCGTAGCGGTCCTGGAGGATGTGGTTTTTCATCAGTGGGGAGAGACTGCTGATGTCCAGCTTCACGCCGTGAAGCGTGGCACGCTTTTTGGCAGGCAGCGTGAACTTGAAGTGCCAGCGAGTAAGGAAGTCCTGGATGAAGTTGGGATAGGCGAGTGTCATATGTTTAAGCGGCGAGGGCGTGTTCGTTGGATTGAGCGGCGGCAGGTGCGATGGCTTGGGCCATGAGGCGGTGGATGTGCGGGATGTGGGTGATGTCGGCAGGCACGTTAGGCGTGCTGCTGAAGAGCGTGGCGTAGCTCTGGGGATCATACGGGTGATAGCCGTGCATGGCGCAGATGGGGCGCTCACCCATGTGACTGGGGACGATGAGGGTGCCTTCCCGAACGAGGAAAATGAGTTCGCCAAAGCGACCATCTTCAAAGTAGGCGCGCATGGCTTTAAGTTCGTCGTCGGGAACGATGCGGCCTTCGTTCACGGTCTGAAGAGCTGCGGTGATGCGCTGGCGGGCCTCGTGATTGAAG
>CAXNGR010000017.1:0-14367 GCA_964201265.1 Verrucomicrobiaceae bacterium | reverse complement strand
GTGCTCATTGCTCGCCACGCTGGCGGAGTCAATCAAGGTGCAGACTGGCGAAAGCGAGACGCCGGACATCACGCCGATCATGGGCAAGCTGAACGACTTGCTCGACAAGTCCATCGGCGCGGAAGGCTTCACCATTGCCGAGGGCCACGCCGGAGCACGGCATGGCGTGATCGACCTCTCCAAGATCAACTTCGAGGCATTGGCGAAGAAGTTTAAGGAGTCGAAGCAGAAGAACCTCGACATCGAGAAGCTGAAAGCGGCCATCCGCGCCACGCTGGACAAGATCGTCCACATGCACCGCGCCCTGCGGACGGACTACCAGCAGAAGTTCGAGGAACTGATCTCCAGCTACAACGCTGGCAGCCGCAACATCGACGAACTCTTTGAGGAACTCCTCAAGCTAAGTCGTGAACTCAGCGAGGAGCAAACGCGGCACGTCCGTGAGAACATGCTACCCGATGAGCTGGTCATCTTCGACATCCTCACCCGTCCCGCTCCCGACCTGAGCGATGACGAACGTGAAGAGGTGAAGAAGGTCGCCAGACAGCTCTTGTTGAAAGTGCAGAGCTTGCTCGCCCTCGACTGGCAGAAACGCGCCGGACCTCGTGCTCAAATCAAAGGAGCCATCTCCGACGCCCTCGACGATGGTTTGCCCCGAGCCTATGACAAGCCGCTCTATGAGGCGAAGGTCGAGGCGGTGTTTGAGCATTTCTACGAGACAGCGGCGTGACAAGTCTCGCAGATGTCAGGAAAAGGCCACATCCCTACTTGAGCGTTCAGTTACCGTAACAGACAACCTGTGATTGCATTCCTGCCCGGTTCTCGTTTAAAACGTCCCTTAACCATGAAAACCGCCCTCCTTGCCTCTCTCATCGCCCTCACGACGGCTGCGCTTGCGCAGCCGAAGTGGATCGAAGCCGAATCCTTTGCCAACCATGGCGGCTGGGTGCTCGACACGCAGTTCATTGATGTGATGGGATCGCCTTATCTGATGGCCCATGGCATGGGCAAGGTGGTCAAGGACGCCAGCACGGAGGTTGAGCTGCCTGCGGGTGAATACACACTCTGGGCACGCACGAAGAACTGGGTGGGGCCGTGGGATGCGCCGGGAGCGCCCGGTCGCTTCGAGATCAGCGTCAATGGCGAGAAGCTGAAGCATGAATTTGGTGCCACGGGCAAGGACTGGCAGTGGGAGAAGGCGGGACCGGTGAAAGTTTCCGGCAAGGCCAAGATCGCGCTGCATGACCTCACGGGTTTCGACGGTCGTGTGGACGCCATCGTGTTGAGCGATGAAGCGGGCTTCACGCCGACGACGGACATGCGGAGAAAGATGCTCGGCCTGCCAGAGAAAGCGCCGGAGACGCCGGAGTATGACCTTGTCGTCGTCGGTGGTGGTTATTCCGGCATGGGTGCGGCCATCTCTGGGGCGCGTCAGGGTTTGAAGGTGGCCTTTATTCAGAATCGCCCAGTGCTGGGCGGCAATGGTTCGAGCGAAATTCAGGTGTGGGCGATGGGCGGCACGCGTCGCGGTTTGTATCCGCATCTCGGTGAAATCGTCGAGGAGTTCGCGGATCGTGCGAGCAACAGCCCTGCTGCATCGCCGGATGAATTCAATGACAAGCTCAAGGAAGACACGGTCAAGGCGGAGAAGACCATCGAGCTGTTTCTCAACACGCACGTTTATGGCGTCGAGCTGAACGCGGACAAAAAGAACATTCGCAGCGTGATCGGCCTCGACACGAAAAGCGGCAAGGAAACCCGCTTCGTCGGCAAGCTGTTCGTCGATTGCACCGGCCACGGCAGCGTGGGTGCGCTGGCGGGCGCGGAGTTCATGATGGAGGAGAAAGGCCGCATGGGCATGAGCAACATGTGGGTGATGCAGAACCTCAAGAAGCCGGTCGCATGGCCTGCCACACCCTGGGCGCTGCCTTTGACCCTGGAAGACTTCCCAGAGCCACGTCCCCTGGCCCCTATTGGAAAAAAGAACGCGGCGAACATGGCCGGGTTCGATCTCGGCTACACGCCAGTGCCGAATCCCGAAGAATACCTGCACGGCGAGTGGTTCTGGGAGAGCGGCTTTGACAAGCACCCGATCAACGACCTCGAACTCATCCGCGATCACAACTTCCGCGCCGTGTATGGCGCGGTCTCCGCGCTGAAGACGAATCTGGCCGAAAAATACGCGCCCTACGATCTCACCTGGCTCGCCTACATCGGCGGACCGCGTGAAAGCCGCCGTATCGTCGGCGACATGATCCTGAGCGGCGAGGACATGGTCAAAGGCATCATTCATCCCGATGGCTGCGTGCCCACGACCTGGGATCAGGATCTGCATTACCCGAAAGAGCAGTATGCGAAGAATTTCCCCGACAATCCCTTCATCAGCCGCGCCGAGTTTGGCAAGCATACCGACCGCAAAAACGGCTATCCCGTGCCTTATCGCTGCTTTTACAGCAAGGACATCGGCAACCTCTTCATGGCGGGCCGCACGATCAGCGTGGACCGCAACTCGCTCGGCAGCACCCGCGTGATGCGTACCTGCGGCATGATGGGCGAGGTCGTGGGCAAGGCCGCATGGATCTGCGTGCGCCACCACACCACGCCGCGCGGTGTGTATGAGCAATACCTCGATATTTTGAAGGATCTCATGAACAAGCCCGGCGCGATGCGTCGCGACAATCTCGAAGGCGATCTTTACATGCCCGCCAACGCGAAGAAGCTTCCCGACACCGCACTCTCTTCCGACAGCATCGACCCGAAGAAGCTCGAAGGCATCGTCATCGACGACAAAGAAGCTGAGTTGAACGGCAAATGGGCGCACGGCGAAGGTTTGAAGCCCTACGTCGGCGAACACTACAGCTATGGCAGCGACAAAGGTGCCAGTGCCCGTTTCGCCTTCAGCGTGAAGCAGACGGGCAGCTACGAGGTGCGCATCTTCTTCCAACCTCATGAAAACCGCGCCAAGACGGCTCCCGTGAGCGTGCTGAGCGCCGACGGCGAAAAAACGGTGACGGTGAATCAAACCAACGCCGCGCCGCTGCCGCAGGGCGCTTACAGCCTGGGCACCTTCAAATTCACTGCTGGTGAAGAGTCCGCCGTCATCTTCCGCACCGCTGGTGCGGGCGGGAATGTGCATCTCGACGCCGTGCAGGTGCTGCCTGTCAAGTAGTCCAGTTGAGCTGCAACTGGAGGGCAAAGCAGGGTTGTCATGCGCCAGACTTTGATTCAATAGTAATGCATGACCGCCACCTATGAAGCCATCATGGACGCTGCCTTGCAGCTCGCGCCGGGAGATCGCTGCCGGGTGGCCGCCAGCCTGTGGGAATCCATCGGCGATCCCGTGCAAGAGCTTGAAGGGGATGCAGTTGAAAGCCTCTTGAATCAACGAGAGGCGGAACTCGATCAAGACCCCTCGCAGGAGATCAGTCACCAGGATTTTCTGACTCACTTCGCAGCGCGGCGATTGGCGTGAAACTTACCTACCACAAAGCCGTGCAGCGGGAAGTCGATGCAGCCTGCGAGTGGTATGATGAACGCAAAGACCGGCTGGGAGATGAGTTCTTCCAAGAAGTTGAGCGGACACTGGGTTTGATCGCGGTGAATCCCCAGGCTTTTCCGCTAGCTCCGTTTGGTCGTCGCAAGGCTCACTTGAAGCGTTTCCCGTATGCTGTCTGCTATCGAATTCTCGCGGATCGAGTGCGCATCTTGTCGGTTCGTCACGACAAGCGCCATCCATCCTATGGCGTGGGGCGCAAGTGACTCAAAGTAGTCCAGTTGCTGCGCAACTGGAGAACGGAGGCCTGTTGCACAGCAACAGGCCAACTAGGCCACGCCTCTGCGCCTGCTGAACAGTCCGTACTTCGGACTGAAGATGTAGGCGAGGAAGAAGAAGCTGCCGAGGACGACGATGATGGTGGCGCTGACACTCCAGCCGAGCGGATAGGAGAGAAAGAAGGCGATCACGGAACCGAGGGCACCGAGGAGGCCGCCGCCCCAGAAGAGCGTGCGGGCGTTGTTGGTGAGCAGATAGATCGTCGCAGCAGGGGCGACCATCAAGCCGACACTGAGGATGCAGCCGACGGCTTGCAGCGAGGACACGAGCACGAGGATGGTGACGGCAAAGGTGGCGTAGTTGAGCAGTCGCACGGGGACGCCGAGGCTGGCGGCGATGTTGGGCTCGAAGAGATAGATGAGCAGCGGGCGCTGCAAGGCGGTGAGGGTGATGACGGCAATGGCGCTGATGCCGAAGGCGATCCACAGGTCGGAGTCGGCCATGCCGATGATGCTGCCGAAGAGCCATTCATCGAGTTTTTGGCGCACATCGAGGTTTTTGAGGATGAGCAGGCCGGCGGCGAAGGCGGTGGTGTAAAGCACGCCCATGGCGGTGTCTTGATCGAGCCGGGAAGTGCGCGAGAGGAAAATGGAGCCGAGACCGACGATGAGCGCGGCGAAGATGGCCCCGAAAAGAGCGCTCCATTGCGAGAGGCCGGCGATCAACACGGCCACGGCGAGGCCTGGCAGCAAGGAATGCGAGATGGTGCCGATCTTGAGCGCGGATTTCCGCAGCACGACGAAGGCGCTGACGAAGCCGTTGGAGAAACCGATCATCAAACACGCGAGCAGCGCGCGTTTGGCGATGGGTTCGGCAAGGAAGTCGGTGATCGTGGGCATCTGGATGCTGGTAGCTAGTTGCTGGATGCTTGATCCTGACTGTCGTAGGCGCGGGACACGTTGGCAGGCGTGAAGGCGTCCGCGACGGGGCCGAAGGCAATTTGACTGCGGCGGATGAGGAGGACGTCGTCGAAGTTGCCGGTGACGGTTTGCAGATCGTGATGGCTGGCGATGAGCAGGCGGCCTTCGGCGGTGAGTTCTTTGAACAGGCGGCTCAAGTTCTCCTGCGCAGGCTTGTCGAGGCCGGTGAAGGGCTCGTCGAGCAGCAAGACGTGCGCTTCTTGAGCGAGCGCACGGGCGATGAAGGCGCGCTGCTGCTGGCCGCCGGAGAGGGCGCTGATCTGGCGGTCCTGGAGATCGCGCAGTTCCATGCTGGTGAGGGCGCGTTCGACGATTTCGGCATCGTGGCGCGAGTACTGCCGCCACCACCCGAGATTCGGGTAGCGGCCCATCTCGACGAGGCCGCGCACGGTGATGGGGAAGTTCCAGTCGATGTCGCCCCGCTGTGGCAGGTAGGCGATTTCGTGGCTGCTGCGGGTGAGCGGTTTGCCGCGCCAGAGGATCTTGCCGGTGTCGCCAGGGATGAGTCCGGCGAGAGATTTGAGCAGCGTGCTCTTGCCCGCGCCATTCGGGCCGATGAGGGCCATGCTGCGGCCGCATTCGGTGGCAAAATGGATTTTTTCGAGTGCCCGCACTTCCTGATACTGCACGCTGAGATCGACGACTTCGAGCCGATGGTGCTGCGTGTGCTCACAGCCGCCGCCCCAGCAGACGTGCTCCTTGGTTTTGTCATGCGTGGCTGCGGCGCTCATTTCCAGGAGAAGGTGATGACTTCATCAAGACTGCCGGCAGAGGACCAGCGTGTCTCGCTGCGGGCTTCGAGGCCGTCGGGTTCGATTTCGAGCGTGAGCGCGGTGTCGGGTGTGTTTTCCGGCCAGGTGGCACTCAGGAAGACATCCACGCCTTCCTTCGTCGAAGGGAGCAGGGCATCGAGTTCGAGCGGTGAAGCGTCGGTGGTCGTGATCAGCTCCCTGTCTGCGATTTTGAGGCTCAGCGTGCTCGGCTTGTGCGCGAAACGCAGGCGGAGCAGCGCTTTCACGCTTTGCGCTTCTTTGACGGCGGGTTGGACGACCTTGGCGTGGCTGGTGTTCCCGGTCAGATGACTCAGCGGCACCGCCAGCGCGACGAACGCGAGGCAGAGCAGGAAAAGCTGGATGGGCGGGAAGCCGCGCATGGGCGGGAGAGTGAGAGGTCAGAGGTGAGAAGTCAGAAGGTGATCACTTCTGAACAGCGAGAGCGGCGACGAGGGCGCGGACGTTGTGAGCGAGCATGGTTTCAAAGGTGTGCGCGGTCTTGGCGGTGCCGTCGGCGATGAGTGGCTCGCCAATTTTTACACCGGTGCTGCGGGCGATCTCGGCGAGGACTTTGGGATTGGCCTGATCTTCGGGGAAGACGGCCTTGATGCCATGCTCGCGGATTTCCGCGATCGTTTCGGCGACGTGTTTCGAATCGGCATCGTCGCTGCGACCGACTCCGAGGAGCGAGATGGGTTCAAAGCCGAACTCTTTGCAGAAATAGCCGAATGCCGAGTGTGCGGTGACGAGTTTGCGGTCTGCGCGGGAGATTTTGGCGATTTCCTTCTGCGCCCAGACCTTGAGTTCGCTGAAGCGCTTGCTGGCGGCCTTGGCACCGGCTTCGTAAGCTGCGGCGTTCGCGGGATCGGCGGCGCTGAGTTCGTCAGACATGACGCGGGCGGCCCGTTTCATGTTTTCGGCGCTGTGCCACCAGTGCGGGTCGAATTCGCCGTGATGGTGTTCGCCATCGCTGTGATCGTGATTGCAGGCATAGGGGATGGAGGGGACTTTGTCGCCGACTTCGACGAGCTTGACGCCCGCACCGAGGCTGTCGCGCAGTTTGTCGAGGTAGGTTTCGAGTCCCTTGCCGGAGGCGAGCAGCAGTCTGGCCCCACGCATCGCGGCGATGTCCTTCGGCGCTGGTTCGAAGTGGTGGATGTCACCGCCGGGTTTGAGGATTTCGATGACCTCGACATTCGCGCCGCCGACCTGCCGCGCTAAATCAGCCACGATGGGATGCAGCGTGGCGACTTTGAGCGGAGCGGCCTGAGCGAAGGAGACATACAGTGCAAAAGCTGCGAGGATGGTTTTCATGGCGGTGGCTGGGAATGAGAATGAATAGCTGCCACGGCCTGTTGCTGCAACTTGATTGCGGATTTGGCGCAGGCGCAAGAAGTAGCACGAACTTCCAAGTTCGTTTTCCAGTCTGGCCATCCCTCCAGGGAACGAACTTGGAAGTTCGTTTTACGCCTTCCGCTTCGCCAGTTTCAATCCTGCCTCGACGATCTGGCTGCGGAGTTTTTCGAGGCAGGCTTTCCAGGTGGCGGGGCTGATGGGAAGGTAGCGGTCGGTGCCGTCGGGGAAGCGCTTGGTTTCGAAGATGTTGCTGGGCTGCTGGATGAGGTCGTCGTAGAGGCCGTGGATGAAGAAGGTGCGGGCGTCGGCACCATCCGGCCAGGGGCTGGGGTGGCCCTCGGCCTCGCGGATGGCGGCTTCGATGGCGCTGAGGATTTCGACGGGATTGAGCGTGATCTTGAGCGGTGCGCCGGATTTCAGGTAGTCGGCGATGGCGATCTGCACTTTGCCAAGAACGGCCTGGATCTGCCTCAGGTCGGCAGGGGCTTCTGCCGCGATGAGTTGCTTCAGTTCAAGCTCGGTGCGGGTGGCTTTTTTGGGGCGTTTGGTGGCCATTCGGCGGCATTTTGCACGGGAAGCTGAGTTGGCAAAAGAATGAGGATGTTTTTCTGGCAGGAAACGCGGCTGCTGAGTTCGTCGGCTTCGCGAAATGGGAATTCCGCGCTACAACGTCGTTGGCATGCCCCATTCACCTCACCCACTCAATTCACCGGCCGGCTGGCGGCTGGATCACTCCTATGCACGCCTGCCGACGGCGTTTCATGTTCGCATTGACCCGACGCCGGTGCCTGAACCAAAGATCGTGCTGCTGAATCGCCCCTTGGCCGAGGTCCTGGGCTTGAACGCGGACGAACTGACTGATGCGGCCATCTTTGCGGGGAATGCATTGCCGGCCGGAGCAGAACCGCTGGCGCAGGCTTATGCAGGGCATCAATACGCGCATTTCACGATGCTGGGAGACGGTCGCGCCATCATGCTCGGCGAGCAGATCACGCCGAGTGGCGACCGGTTTGACGTTCAGCTCAAAGGACCGGGCCCGACGCCGTTTTCGCGTCGTGGCGATGGTCGAGCGGCGCTGGGGCCGATGCTGCGGGAATATGTCATCAGTGAGGCGATGCAGGCGCTGGGCATTCCGACGACGCGAAGTCTGGCGGTGGTGACGACGGGAGAAAAAGTCTGGCGGCAGGACGGCGGACTGCCCGGCGCGGTGCTGACACGCGTGGCGGCCAGTCACATCCGCGTGGGCACGTTTGAGTATGCGGCGGCACGCGGAGAGAAGGCGGACCTGCAAGCGCTGGCAGACTACACGCGGCAGCGGCACTACCTGGAGGTGGAAGGCGGTTATGTAGCGCTCTTTGAGGCTGTGATGGAGCGGCAGGCGGCGCTGATCGCGAAGTGGATGCACGTCGGTTTCATCCATGGCGTGATGAACACGGACAACATGGCCCTCAGCGGCGAGACGATCGACTATGGGCCGTGCGCGTTCATGGACGCGTATGATCCGGCCACGGTCTTCAGCTCGATTGATCACAACGGCCGCTACGCCTACAGCAATCAGTCACGCATCGCCCAGTGGAACCTCGCACGGCTGGCCGAGGCGATGCTACCCTTGTTTCACGACGATGAAAAGCAAGCCATCGAGATCGCGAACGGCCTGATTTCTCGTTTTGAAGAGCGTTTTCAGCATCACTGGCTCACAGGCATGCGTGCGAAGCTGGGACTCTTCACCGCAGAGAGTGAGGACAAGGCTTTGATCCAATCTTTGCTCGACTGGATGCAGGAAACGAAGGCCGATTTCACCAACACCTTTCGTGACCTCACGCAGGGGCGTCTGGAGCCAGCGGATTGGCATCCGCGCTGGTCCGAGCGGCTCAAACGGCAGCCGCAGACCGCCAACGGAGTGACCGACCTCATGCGCCGCAGCAATCCGGCCTTCATTCCCCGAAACCACAAGGTCGAGGAGGCGCTGGCCGCCGCCTCGGAGCATGGCGATCTCAATCCCCTGCAGCGTTTGCTGACCGTTCTGGCGGCACCCTTTGATCACACGCAGGATTGGCCCGAGTTCAGCGAGCCCTCTGGCTTGGCGTCGTATCAGACGTTCTGTGGAACCTGAGTCAAAGACACGCTTTGGCGAAGGCGCTGCGTCTGCCTTGACTTCCCCATGTCATCCCCGGAGTCTTGCTTTGAACAAAGCGTGGTGAACCTGCTTCCATGAAAGATACCGAACCCATGTCGAATTCCGAACGCGGCAGCCCAAGACTCCAGCGTTTAATCCTGAGGGTAATAGCCACGGTTTCATTCATCGCTCTGCCCGCCATTTTTGCGCCTCAGTTGGCTGTGGAAAAGTTTTCTGTGTTGCTTGGCTTTGGTAAGCCACCCCATTTACCTCTGCTCATCTACATGACTTCAGGTGCCTCTTGCGTCTATCTGGCTCAGGCGGTCCTGCTCTGGCTCATGTCGAGTGATGTGGTGCGTTACCGTCCGCTCATCGTATTCTGCGGCTGGGCGTATCTGGCCTTTGGCCCGCTGTTTCTCTGGATCGACATCCATGCCGGGATGCCCTCATTTCAAGTTGCCGCAGACTCCTTGAGCTGCCTTATCGGTGGAGCAGCCCTGCTGGCGGCTTGCTACTGTGGCGGCCAGCCGAGCATTTCAAAAGCCTCCAAAGCCTGACATTTACAAAATGCCGCAACCGATCCGCCCCTGGTACTGGCCTGAACGAGGACAGCCTGAACGCACCGAACCCTTCACCTGGATTGTGGAGGGCGTCATTGCGGCGTCGTGGTGGCCTGATCCGTATGTTTTTGACATCTACGAGGAGCAAAACATCCGGGCTGTCGTGAATTGCTGCGAGTTCGACAACCGTCGCGATGTGCCGGAGCAGTTTGTGTATCACCACATCAACGTGCCAGACTACGGCGTGCCGTCGGATGCGCAGATCGAGCAGTTCGTGAGCTTGATGGACCGGCATCACGCGGCGCGCCAGGCCGTCGTGGTGCATTGCGTGGCTGGTTGCGGCAGGACGGGGCAGTTCATCGTCGCGTGGTGTGCGAAGGCGGGTTTTATCCCGGCGAAGGCTGATCCCGTGCAGTGGATCCGTGCACGCCGGAAGTGCTGCCTGGAAACCCGCGAACAGAGCGAGTGCGCGAAGCGGTGGATGAAAAAGCACAGCGCAAGGCGTGCTCAGGATGCGTGAGGCTCACTCCTCCAGGTGTTCCCGCACGGTCTGGTAGAGCTCCAACACGTGGTGGTCGTGCAGACGGTAAAACACCTGGCGGCCTTCTTTGCGGTAGCTCACGAGGCGGGCAGCACGCAGGGCGCGGAGTTGATGGGAGATGGCGGATTCCGTCATCGACAGGGAACTAGCGAGGTCGCAGACGCAGAACTCATCAGCGGCCAGTAGCGAAACCAAGCGAAGCCGGGTGGGATCGGCCAGCACGGCAAAGAACTCGCCCATGCGCTGGGACTCCACGACGGTGAGCGGAGGGATTTTCGCGTCAGGATGGCTCGCCGGGGCGTGATGCTCCGTGCAAAGGTCTGGAGCAGCTTTCTTGGCGGGTTTGGCGCGGGCGGTCATGAGCAACGCACGTTTGATGAAGCACAGGAAATAGCAATTGACCAATGTATGAGCGTATGTTCAGATATTCGTGCCTATGAGCACTAACACCACATCCAAATGCGCCTGCCCCGACTGCCAATGTGAAGTCCGTGAAGGCCACCACGTCCAAAAGAACGGCAAAGACTTCTGTAGTGAGGCCTGCGCCGACGGTCACAAGTCCGGCGAAGGCTGCTGCCAGAACAGCTGCCACTGCCACGGCTGATCTTCGGGTTGATCCCGCTGATCCGCTCTTCCTCAAAAGCCGCTCTGCTCCATGCAGAGCGGCTATTTTGTTTCAGGGCACGTTTCAGCCAGGTGGCGGCAAAAAAACAGTCGCGCCTGCTCGCGGAGTTTCGAGAGGCACGGAATGCAGACGCATTCGTTGCCCGTCTGCCAGCCAATCCACTCCGATTCGTCGCGGGTGAGATGAACCTGAGCACAGGGGCATTCGGTGGCGCGATTGCACAGGCAGAGATGGCTCTCCACACAGAGCGGGCAGGAGACGATGTCGTGCTTGGCGTAGTTGTGAAGCGAGGTGTCAATGACTCCTTTTACGCTGCTTGATGCTCGTGCGTCTGAGGCTCATTCGGCAGCCACTGCGGGAAGGGATCAGGTAGCTGCATCCAGGAGTTCGGGCCTTTTTCAAACTCGGTGTTGGTGAGTAGCGCGGCGTCGAATTGCGCGATGAGCGCGGCTTTGTCCATGTCGCGGCCGATGATGACAAGTTCGGTGCGGCGGTCGCCGTAAGGGCCGTCGATATGGTGCCGGATTTCGGCCTGGCTTTGCTCGTCCTGCGGCCATTCGGACTCGCTCACGGCGCTCCAGAAGAATCCAAAAGCTCGCGTATCTCGAAGCACACCCGCTTGTGAAACATAACCGGCGATCTCCATGCGGGTGGCCAGCCAGAACATGCCCTTGGCGCGGATCACGCCCTCCCAGTTACTATTGAGCAATTGTTGAAGGCGTTCGGGATGAAACGGACGCCGAGCCCGATACACGAAGCTGCTGATGCCATACTCCTCGGTCTCCGGCGTGTGGCCGCCGAGGCTGTCGAGCCAGCCTTTGGACTGCTCGGCCTCGGACATGGCGAAGAGGCCGGTGTCGAGCACGCGGTCGAGCGGCACCTCGCTGCGCTGGGTGAGGTGGACCTTCGCCTTCGGATTCAATGCGCGGACGATGCCCTGGATCTCGTCGAGCTCGTCGGCGCTGACGGCATCGGTCTTGTTGATAAGGATGACGTTGGCGAACTCGATTTGATCGGTGAGCAGATTTGCGATGCTGCGGGCGTCTTCGCCGGTGACGCCCATCTCGCGGTCCTGGAGGTCATCGGTGCTGTGGTAGTCGTCGAGGAAGTTCCGCGCATCGACGACGGTGACCATGGTGTCGAGCTGCGCGAGGTCGTTCAGGCTGCGGCCGGAGTCATCGGTGAAGGTGAAGGTCTCCGCCACGGGCATGGGCTCGGACACGCCGGTGGATTCGATGAGGATCGAGTCAAAGCGGCCTTCCTTCGCCAACGTGGCGACTTCCTGCATCAAATCCTCGCGCAGCGTGCAGCAGATGCAGCCGTTGCTCATCTCGACCATCTTTTCCTCGGTGCGTGAGAGCTTCGCATCGCCGCTTTTGACGAGCTGGGCATCGACATTGACCTCGCTCATGTCATTCACGATCACGGCGACCTTGCGGCCTTCGCGATTGCGCAGGATGTGGTTGAGCAGCGTGGTCTTTCCAGCGCCGAGGAAGCCGGAAAGCACGGTGACGGGTAGTTTGGAGGATTTTGTGTTCATGGGGAAAGGTGGTTGGCTCACACGCGCAGAAGTGATTTCGGCCAGGGGTCGTCAAAGGTGCCGCCGGAGCGCCAGTGGGCGATTTCCTCGTCGGTGCAGAAGCATTCGTGAAGTTCAGGGACGAACACGGCGCGGTCGCGCTCGGGGCCGATGACGGTGAGTTCGCAGCGTCGGTCGCCGAAGACGGGATGAGCGTCTTGAAGCTGCTCCTGAAGCATGGCGATCTCCTCGGGGACCAGTTTGCCGTCTGGATTGGTGACGAGCGCGGCTTTCCAGTAAGCCGTTAGCTCCATGCCGACGCTGCCTGCGGCCTGATTCCACAGCAGGACATCGCGGTCGCGTGAGGCGAGCCAGATGAAGCCTTTGCTGCGATGGATGCCGGTGCCGAGACGCTCGCGAAACAAGGTCCAGAGCCTGCGTGGGTGCAGTGGGCGCGGATCGTCGATCACGGTGCTGCCGAGTTCGCCTGCTTGCGCGGCGTTTTCGGTCAAGACAGGCCACCGGGCGGCGATGTGACGTGCTTTTTCGAGGTCAAAGGTGCCGGTGCCCAGGAGCTTCTCTGGGGCGATGCGGCCGTAGTTCACCGCATACAACGAAGCCTGCGGATTCAGGGCGCTGAGATGCGTGGCGATGAGCTGGAGGCTCGGCGGCGGCAGTTGCTCGGTCTTGGTGAGGAGAATAACACCGGCGAGTTGGATCTGCGCCATCATCAGCGGAGCCTGCGGATGTGAAAGCTCGCGGATGAGACGTCCGCCGCCAAAGTCCTCCATGAAGGCCTTCGCGTCGATGAGGGTGACGAAGGTGTCGAGCGTGAGGCCGGGGCGTTGGCTGATTTCTTCCACCAGTGGCCAGGGATGCGTGCTGCCGGAGGTCTCGATGACGATGTGATCGAGGTCATCCCGCCCCTGCCAAGCATCAAGCACGGCGGCGAAGGCCGGGCGCTGCGCACCGCTGATGCTTCCTGCCTGGATGCTGGCAAAGTTTCCCCGTGCCTCGTTCAGATGCTCAGGATCGCGCAGGAGATCGCCGTCCACTTCGAGTTCGCTCATGTCATTGACGATCACGCCCAGGCGCAGCTCTCCGCTCACACGCAGCAGTCGGCGCAGAAGCGTGGTTTTGCCGGAGCCGAGAAAGCCGGAGATGATGGTGACGCGCATGGAGGTGTGGTGCGCAGGCACAGCTCAGCGGGCCTGCATGTATCTCTGAGCGAGTTGCGCGGCGTCTTGGCCGGCGACTTCGAAACGATCGACGAGGCGGCCGGAGGAGAGGATGGCGACTTCATCGCTGTCGATGGAGAGATGCCAGAGGTCGTGGGTGGTGAGGAGTATGGCGGCGCCGTCTTGAGCGAGCTGACGCAGCAACGTGGCGAGGTCCTGCACGGCGGCGGGGTCGAGTCCGGTGGTGGGTTCGTCGAGCAGGAAGACCTGGGCTTGTCGGGCCAAAGCGATGGCGATGGCGACGCGTTGGCGCATGCCTTTGGAGTAGGAGGCGAGGCGGCGATGCATGGCCTCGGCGGGCAGTTTCACGCGGGCGAGGAGGTTTTCGCCTTCCGGTGCACTCAAATCGCGTCCGGCGAGCGCGGCGAAGGCACGCAGATTTTCCAAGCCGCTGAGTTCGGGATAGAGCGCGACGTTTTCAGGGATGTAAGCGGTCTCGCCGGTGACGCGGATGGAGCCGCTGTCGGGCTGGAGGAAGCCGAGGATGAGATTCAGCGTGGTGGTTTTGCCCGCGCCATTGCCGCCGAGCAGGCCGAGGATGCGACCGCGATCGACCTGGAGGCTGAGGTCCTGCAACACGGGCCGTGCGGCGAAGGCTTTGGAGACGTTTTGGAGCTGGATCATGACAAAACGGGGCGTGGACGGGCAAAGGGTAAAATCAGCAGGACGAGCAAAAAGGGCGGAAGCGGGTTCAAAGGGGCCGCAGGGGCTGGCGCGGCATTTTGGAAGCGTGGGAAGCTTTTCGAGGCTCCCGCGGTGAAGTGCGTCTCGGCGAAGATGAGCGGGAAAAAGTGCGCCTTGAGCTGCTCATGGAAGTTTCGCGTGGTTTCGAGATGCAGCAGGTGTGCATCGAGATCCGTGCCGCTGTGACCGCTGAGCAGGCTTTG
>CAXNGR010000016.1:0-14576 GCA_964201265.1 Verrucomicrobiaceae bacterium | reverse complement strand
GCCGCGTGCTGGCAGGCGGTAATAGGCACCGATGACGAGCGAGACGATGGTGAAGATCGTCAGGCCAAGAAGACCGAGAGATTTTTTGGGAGGAGGAGGCATGAAGCAAAGACAGAGCCAAAAGGCGAGGAGGATTAGACGAGCTGGCGGCGCTCCACGAAAAGCTGGGTGCGCCGGTTCCGACGAAGCATGAACCGCTCCTGGACAGGCGGGAGAGTTTCGCTGCCGCCGTGCTCGACAACGAGTGTGACGGCCTGCGCTTGCACCTGCATTTCAACGAAGCGAAGCACCGGCGTCCCGCGTGTGCGGAAAAAACAGTGAAGGGGAATGTGCGGATGCGAGGCGTTCCACAGCCAGCGGGCGGGGGTGAAGCGCTCCTCATCCATGAGAGCGCAGAGGATTTCACGGATGAGCAGCTCACCATGTTTGCGAGACCACTTCCAGGCCTCGCGGCGGTTCATCAGCTCGTTGAACTTGGCCACGAGCGGGTTCGTGTGCGCCTGCTCCATCTCCTGGATGATCTCGCGCGCATGCACGGCCATCGACTGGCGGAACTCCTCTGGCGTGATGCGGCCGCTGTCCAGCCAGCGGAACAACTGCTGCGGTGTGGGAACGGGGTCGGTGGGAGTCATCGCGTGAGCGCGAAAAGTGGCGTGCTCGCGGCGCTTCGCAAACGGGATGGGGGCTGTGGAGGCGGAAAGCGGCACGCCGGAAACCATGGGGCGTGTTTCCCGCCACCCTCATCACACGATCATTCAAAACATCAGGGCTCGTCATCCTCATCCGGTACCACGTTCATCGGAATGTCGAGGATGCGCAGGAGATTGTGATAGCGGTCGGTCCAGAGGCGCACGTCGTGCTTGAGTTCGACTTCGTTGCCGACGAGGTCAGGCGGCGTGGCGGCGAGGAAGGGCGCGTTGTGGGTCACCAGGATGTAATCGGTCGAATCATGGTCGCCATCGCTGGTGGTAGCGATGCGGGTGGTTTTGAAACCGATTTCGGCAGCTATTTTTTCGATGACGGGAGCGAGGACGAGGTAGGTGTTGGTGATGTGGACGGCGATGATGCCATCCGGCTTCATGTGGCGCTGGTAGATGCCGAAGGCCTCTTTGGTGAGCAGATGGACGGGCACGGAGTCGCCGCTGAAGGCATCCAGCAGCAACACATCGAACTGCTGGTCGGTCTCGCGCTCCATGGCGAGTCGAGCATCGGCGATGACGATCTCCAGTTTCGCGCCGCGTTTTTTGAGGTCGTCGAGGTAGGTGAAGTGTTTTTGGGCGATGCGGACGACGTCGGGATTGATGTCGTAGAAGCGGTAGCGGTGCCCGCTTTTGGCGTAGCAGGAAACGGTTCCCGCGCCCATGCCAACGACACCGACGTGGGCGTCGGGTTTGTCTTTGAGGCTCTCCAAGGCCTTGCCGACGCCAGTGTGGCGGCCGTAGTAGGTGGTGGGTTCCTCTCGCAGGCTGTCGCCGAAATTTTGCAGACCGTGGATGATGCCGCCGTTGCTGAGCTGGCGGTATTTCATGTCGAGACCGGTGTCGTGGTCCTCGGTGACGGAAAGCATGCCATAGAAGTTGCGCACGCGCTCAAGCTTCTCCTCGCGCTTGAAGCCGAGGTCGCACATCAGCAGGATGGCCACGCTGAATTGAATGCCGAGCAGCAGCATGGTGACCAGGCCGATGCGCAGACCGCCACGGCGAATGGCGCGGACGAGCAGCAACAGGATGCAGGCCCCGATCACGCCGAGGACCACCCAGAGCGTTCCCATGGGCAAAGCGGCGTCCATTTTGAGCTTCTCCTGAATCTGCGCCTGTGTGATGACGCCCTGTTTCACGATCACCCAGCCCTCGTAGGCCAGCAGCGGAGAGATCACGGCTAGGATGAGCCACTCCCAGACAGATTTGACCCGCCAGACTGAGCGAAGCATCACGATGCAGGCGAGAACGAACACCGCGATGAGTGTGATCGGCCATTCGGCAAAGGTCGTGAAGAAACGCGGTGCTCCCAGGCTCACAAACAAGCCGCCCAGCGCTCCTCCAGCGGACATGAGCAGGTAAAACTCTGTCAGCCTGCGCGGCGCGGGCTTGAGGCGTGTCAGCTCACCGTGGCAGAGCATGCAGGCGAAAAACATCGCGCCGAAGGCCCAACCAAGCTCCCAGATGTAATTCGGCGTCCAGTCGAAGTGCCACCATCCCTGTTTCTCTAGTCGCTCCTGCGTGCAGGTGAAAAAGATGAGCGGCAGTGCAGGCAGCGCCCACAAGGCGGACACCCGCGCGTACCAACGTTCATGCTCAAAGCAGATGATGAAGGTCAGCAGGTAGAGGCTTAGCGGCACCACCCAGAGAAAGGGAATGACCGCCACGTCCTGGCAGACGTGGTTCGTGGCTGAAAGCAGCACGCAGCTTGCCAGCGCGGGCAGCAGCACCCACAGGATGCGCCGCAGCCAGCCGGGATGATCGGCGGCGGTGTCGATGGTGACCGGCGGCTGGGACGCCACTTCCAGGGCATGGCGGCGGTCCATCCACACGCCGGAGAGCGAGAGCACGACGAACGCGCCAAACGCCACCGACCACAGTGTCGTCTGCTCCACCACGTCCCACCGCACCTCGAAAAACAGCGGGTAGCTCAGCAGCGCCGCGAGGGAGCCGATGTTTGACAGCGCATACAGCCGCCACGGGCTGCCACCGCCGCTGGTGCGTGTGAACCACACCTGCACGAGCGGGCTGGTGCTGGAGAGCACGAAATACGGCAGCCCCACGCTCACCGCGAGCAGCAGCAGGATGCGGAGGGCGGGATCTTCGGTGCCGGTGGGCTTCCACGCCGCATCTGGCGCGATGGGCAGCAGCGGGATGGCCGCGCCGAGCAGCAGACCATGCAGAATGCCCTGCCATTTGCGCGGCAGCAGCGTCAGCGTGTGCGCGTAGGCGTAACCGGCGAACAGCACGATCTGGAAGAACAGCATGCACGTCGTCCACACGCCCGGACTGCCGCCGAACCATGGCAGGATGAACTTGCTGATGATCGGCTGCACTTGGAACAGCAAAAAAGCGCTGAGGAGGCTCAGAGCGCCAAGAATCAGGCCGGGAACGAAGCGGGAGGCGGTCGGAGAGGACATGCGGGTGAGTGAAAGCGCAGGCTCACACATGGGTTTCTGCTTGGGAAGCACAAAGGATGTAAGCGCCGCTGGCTGTGGTTGAAAAAAACCGAACCTGGCCACCGGAGCTTTAAGCGACAGTCGCTTTCACCTATCATGGGGGCTCTGTTCATGAAGCCGAACATCAACAGCCTGGGTGCTTCTCATGGTTCTGTCATGCCAGGTATGCCGCGTTGTGAAAACCGACGCGACATGCTGCGTCGGCGTTTTCAGGACGTTCTGACAAGAGCAACGACACAACCGGCTGGTTTGGATCCCGGCGGTTATGAGCCCAATTTTTTCTTCACAGAGGGACAGACACTTCAGTTACCGCTCTTCTCCGTCGTCATGTGCTGCTTCATCCTCATCGTCAAGGTCATGGCGCGGGGAAAAAGAGGCCGCGTTGCATTTCACGCTAATTTCATTCCCAGTTCATCAAGGTTTCACGGCCCTGCTGAGTTTGGGCGTCGATGAAACCACTCATTCTCCTCCTGCTGGGAGCCAGTTCACTGCTGGCTCAAACCGACACGCCCGTCACCACCGCCACGCTTGATGAAAGCGAGGTGCGCATCACCTATGGCGAGCTGAAACGTCTCGTCGCCGCCACGCTGCCGAAAGAAGCGCCTGCGGCAGTGAAACCGCCCGTCCCGGCGGCCTTGCTTTCGGCGGTGTATCAAATCGACGCCAAAGCGGGCACGATCATCGCCGAGATGCAGGTGGAGAGCTTCGAGGCCGCCTGGCAGGCCGTTCCTCTGGCTGGCGCGGCTTCAGGCGCGATCTCCGTCGAACCCAAGGACGCACGCATCGTCGTCGCTGAGGATCATCACTGCCTCGTCACCGATCAAACCGGTGCACAAAGCGTGAGACTCACCTTTGCTCTCGCCAAGGAAGGGCAGGGGACCACTCTGCATCTCGCCGCGTCACCCGTCGCCTCGTTGGAGGTCAAAGAACTGCCCGAAGGCAAGGTTCTGCGTCTCCAAAGCGGTGTCACGACACAAACCCTCGCCACCGCAGGCATCATCGCTTTGCCCGCCATCGGTGGTGAAATCACACTCACGCTCGAAGACGCCCGCAAAGCCTCTCAAACCCCTCTCGCAGGCCCCACCGACGACGCCATCATCTCCGCCGCCGCTTACACGACGCAAGTCGTCCGCGATGGCTCGGTGCTCACCGAGGGAACGATCACCGTGCGTCACGATCATCCCGTGAAACTCGTGTTGCAGCTCCCCGAGGCCGCCAAACTCCTTCAATGCCACGTTAACGCCGATCCCGTGCGTCCCACGCTCGGCGAGGCCGGTCGCATCGAGATTCCGCTCGATGACCCCGCCACTGACGGAGCCGAGTCCGAGGTGAAGCTCTCCTTCACCTCTACCCTCACCGCCTTGCAGGCAGCCGAAGGCGAACTCGATCTCGCCCTGCCGCAAACACCGCTCTTTGCGAAGCAGATCGACTGGAACGTGCAACTCCCCACCGGCTATGACCTCAGCTTCACCGGCAACGTCGATCCCATCACCGACCAACCCACCGCTCCAGGTCTCCACCTCCGCAAATCCCTCTGCCGCGATCAACAACCCCAGGCCCGCATCACCTACCGCAAACGCACCACCAACTGACTCCCAACTTGAAACTTTAAACCTGAAACCTTGAACTTATGAAACTCACCCACCTCATCGCCATCGCCGTCATCTTCGTCTGCACCACCATCGCTTGGTGGCTGCTCGGAGGCGTCATCACTCAACGCACGAATCACGTCTCCTATCAGACCGGCGACAGCGTCAGTGGTCGCTGGGGTCCGCCGCTGCTGCAAAAACATCCCGGAGCACGTTACATTTCATCCAGCGACAAAGAGGTCATGCTTCAGCCTGCCAAGAGCGATGTGAAGATCAAACTCGCCTACCAGCCGGTGAAGATGGGTCTGCTGTGGCATCGCACTTATGGCGCTATCTTTGAAGGCCACTACACCTTCACCAACAGCACCGCGATCACGCAGAAATTCGACATCGACTTCGAGCTGCCCAGTTCCGAAGCCTTGCTCGACAAGATCAAGTTCACCCTCGGTGAGGGAGACACAGCGCGTGATTCCATCGCCGCGCCCGAGCAAGGCGTCATCACCGACCGTGTGCAGCTTGCCCCAGGTGAGAGCATTCCCATCACCGTCAGCTACGAATGCCGTGGCATGGACTTCTGGCGCTACGCCTTCGCCGATGCCAGCCGCATCCGCGACTTCACGCTGACGATGAACACCGATTTCAGCGACGTGAACTTCCCCATCAGCTCCCCCACCGACCGCAAAGCCGCCGGTGAAGGCATGCAACTCGTCTGGAAATACGAGGATGCCATCTCCGCCCCCGGCATCGGCATGGAAATGCCTCGCGAGCTCAACGCCGGCCCTGTGGCCGCGCAAATCTCGTTCTACGCTCCGCTCTCGCTCCTGCTGTTCTTCGCCGTCATCCTCATCACCGCCATCTCACGCGGTGTCTCGCTGCATCCCGTGAACTACGTCTTCCTCGCCGCCGGTTTCTTCGCCTTCCCGCTGCTGTTCTCCTACATGCTCGATGTCGTGCCAGTGCATCTGAGCTTCGTCATCGCCGCGCTTGCTTCCTTGCTCCTCGTCTGCGGCTACCTGCGTGCCGCCGCCGGGGAATTCATCTTCCGCGTCGCCGTCGTAGCGCAAACCGCCTACATGGTGCTGTTCAGCTACAGCTTCTTCTTCAAAGGTCTCACCGGCCTCACGTTGACCCTCGGTGGTATCGTTACCCTCGGCGTCTTGATGGCCCTGACCGCGAAAGTGGACTGGAGCCAGAAGCTCGGCGCTGTTTCGCCGCGTCTCGCATGAGCCATCCCAATCATGGAGGAACTGAGAATGGCGGAATGGAGAACTGAAAACGGCTCCAGACTCGCAGCCACGTCAGTTTCAGACCATTTGCCATTTGCAGTTCCTCCATTCCCAGTTCTTCCATATCATCCTTCAATGCCAGCCCGCATTCTCATCGTCGAAGACGAACCCTCCATATGCGAAAACGTGGTCTATGCCCTCGAAGCGGATGGATTCGCGGTTGCGACCTCCACCACCGGTCGTGAGGCCTTGGAACAGATGAAGTCGCAGACCTTCGACCTCATCATCCTCGATGTCGGCCTGCCGGACATGACGGGCTTCGAGGTGTGCAAAACGATCCGCAAAACCCAGTCCCTGCCGATTCTCTTTCTCACCGCCCGATCCAGCGAGGTGGATCGCGTGGTGGGCCTGGAGATCGGCGGTGATGACTACGTCGTGAAGCCCTTCAGCCCTCGTGAACTCGTCGCTCGTGTGCGTGCCATCCTGCGCCGCGTTTCCGCCACACCGCTGCCGCCAAACGCTCACGATGCTTCCATTCCTCTCGTCATCGACGACGTGCGCTGCCAGGCCATCTACTTTGGCACCGCCTTGAACCTCTCTCGCTACGAGTTTCGCATGCTCAAAGCCTTCTCTGCGCATCCAGGCCGCGTGTTCAGCCGCGAACAGCTCATGGACCACGCTTCTGAAGAACCCGACGCTTCCATGGAGCGCACGGTGGACACGCACATCAAAACGCTCCGCGCCCGCATGCGCGGCGTGCGGGCTGGCATTGATCCCATCGTCACCCATCGCGGCATGGGCTACTCACTGCTCGAAACCTGGCCTGACGCATGAGCCTCACCTCGCGCTTTCTCCTCGGTTTCGCGCTCGTGGCCAGCGTGGGGTTGTTTGTGCTGTTCTCGCAGCTCATCCGCCGCGTGGAGCGGCAGTACTTCGAGGCCATTGAGGAGCCGATGGTCGATGTGGCGAACATCCTGGCCGAAATCCTCGCCGCAGACGCGAAGAACGGTGTTTTGGAGCCGCAGTCGGTCGAGCAGGCCATCCGCGCGGCACACGGGCGCGAACTCAACGCGCAGATCTACAACCGCACCAAGACCCAGGTGGACATGCAGGTCTATGTAACCGACGCGCAAGGTCGCGTGCTGTTTGATTCCGCTGGCATCGAAAAGCCGGGAACGATCTCGAATCATCGGGATGTGAACCTGACCTTGATGGGCGAGTACGGTGCCCGTTCCTCGCGCACCAGTGAATACGACCCGCTTTCGGTGGTGATGTATGTTGGCGCGCCGATTCGGCAGAATGACAAGCTGATCGGCATGCTCAGTGTCGCCAAGCCGCAGCGTGGTGTGCTGGCCTTTGTGTGGGAGACGGAGCGCTGGCTGAAGTGGTCCATCGTCACCACCGTCGTGCTCATGCTGCTGGGCATCTATCTCGCGGCACGCTGGGCCACGCGGCCCTTGGATGATCTGTCGCGTCATGCGCTGGCCGTCAGCCGTGGTGAGCGATCCGCCTCGCCACACATGCCGGGGCATCAGATGAAGACACTCGCCAAAGCCCTCGAAGACATGCGCGATGCTCTCGAAGGCCGCGAATACGTCGAGAACTACGTTCAAAGCCTCACGCACGAGTTGAAGAGCCCTGTGGCCGCCATCCTCGGCGCCAGCGAGATTCTGCAAGGCGATGTGCCCGAGCCGAAACGCGCCCGCTTCCTGCAAAACATCCGCAGCGAGGCCGACAGGCTGCGCGATCTTCTTGAACGCCTGCTGCACCTCGCCGCGCTCGAAAAGCAGAAGACGCTCGAAAATCGCGAGTCCGTGAACCTGCGCGAGATGCTGGACCGGGCCTGGGATCATCACGCGCTCATCGCCGCGTCGCGTGAGATCAGCTTGCAGCGAGACTTGGCTGACGAACTGGTGATTCAAGGCGATCCCTGGCTCATCGAGCTGGCCTTGAGCAATCTCATTCAAAACGCCATCGACTTTGCCCCGAAAGGCAGCGCCATCGTCATCCGCTGCTATCGTTTTGACGCCAAAGCCGTGATCGAGATCGAGGATCGCGGCCCCGGCATTCCCGATTATGCGCGTGAACGGGTGTTTGAGCGCTTCTACTCCCTGCCACGGCCGGACACTGGCAAAAAGAGCACCGGTTTGGGCCTGTGCTTCGTCAAAGAAGTCGCGCAACTGCACGGTGGCAGCGTCGAGCTCTCGAACGTCGAGGGTGGGTCAGGCGCGAAGGCGATGCTGATCCTGCCGATGTGATCGAGCGGCCTGCAAACTGGCCTTTTTCCTGCTTTGGCCTGAGGTTTGACAACCCAACCTCGCGCCATAGTCTGCGCCCCAGTTCCTACCCTAATCCATGAGCACCCCTGAAGCCGGAAAGCCCGTTTACAACGTCAAGAACCCCTGCATCGCGAAAGTGAAGCGCATGTTCAACCTCTCCGGGCCTGACGCGCCGAAACACACGGCTCATTACGAAATCGACCTCTCCGGCAGCGGCCTCGAATACACTCCGGGCGATTCACTCGCCGTGCAGCCTACGAACGATCCCGCGCTGGTCGATGACACGCTCGCCGCGCTGGGTTTTTCCGGCACGGAAATCGTGAAGCATCCGAAAACCGCCGCCGAGGTGCCGATTCGTCAGGCTTTGATCGAAGGGGCGCTCATCACCGAAATCGACAACAAGCTCATCAAGGCCATCGTCGAAAAAACCGGCGGGAACACCCCGCTTGCCGAACTCAGCCTGCCGGAGAAGAAGGAAGATCTCAAAAGCTACCTCTGGGGCCGCTTTGTGATCGACCTCTTGCTCGAAAACCCGACCGTAAAGTTCACGCCGGAAGAATTCATGCTAACGCAGAAGAAGCTGAACATCCGCCTCTACTCGATCAGCAGCAGCCAGAAGGCGCATCCTGAGGAGGTGCATCTCACCATCGCCACGGTGCGCTACACCAGCCATGGCCGTGCGCGTGGCGGTGTGGCCTCCACCTTCCTCGCCGAGCGTGTGGTGCCGAACGAGACGCTGATCCCGTGCTTCGTGAATCACGGCAAAGGCTTCCGTTTGCCTGAACCGCAGGAAGAAACGCCCATCATCATGTGCGGCCCCGGCACCGGCATCGCGCCGTTTCGTGCATTCCTGGAGGAGCGCAAAGCGACGAACGCCAAGGGCAAAGCCTGGCTGTTCTTCGGTGAAGTCAGCGCCAAGTCTTGCTTCTTCTACCAGGATGAGTTCGAAGCCTATCTCGCCGATGGCACTCTGACGAAGCTCAGCACTGCCTGGAGCCGCGATCAGGCCGAAAAGATCTACGTTCAGCACAAGATGCTCGAATCCGGTGCCGAACTCTGGGCTTGGCTGGAGCAAGGCGCGATCTTCTACGTCTGCGGCGACGCCTCCCGCATGGCTCTGGACGTGGACCGTGCGCTGCACGCCATCATCGAAAAAGAAGGCGGCAAAACCGTCGATGAGGCCGCCGCGTATGTGCTGGCGATGAAGGAAGCCAAGCGCTATCGCCGGGACGTGTATTGAACCCTGGAATAGCCTCCCATGACAACGGTGCCCCTGACTCGTCGAAGACAAGGCAGGGAGTCGTTGATGGTGATCGGCCTTTTCATGGCTGCTGGAGGGGGTTGGCAACTTAACGTGGTTGTCTCATCCGGCGGAATCGATGTTTGGTTTGCCGTTGGGCTTTTGGCCGTGGGCTTGTGGACGCTCGTGGACTGCTGGAAGGGATCTCGTGGTGTCCATGAGCTTCAATGGGAGGCGGGTCACGTCACGATCACCAGCGATGGGAAGGTCGTGTTTGATGGTGCTTTTCACGAGATCAAGACTGTCGTGGGCGATCAAACGGGCTACGACCTTAACCTTGGGGCGCTCTTTGCTTATCGGGTGAAGTCCGTCAATATGAGTGACGAACTCCGTGCGCTGCTGGATGCCGCGTGTTCGAGTTGATGCAGTTCCAAGCCTGCGTTCAGGCGCTGAAGGTCGCGAACCGCTATCGCCGGGACGTGTATTGACGCGGAATCCCTGCGACAAAGAATCGCGGATTGGATTTAGCGATCTGAACTGCCGGTCTGGCGCTTCCAGAATTTTTTCCACCAACCTTCAGGCTCTTCCTTTGGACCCTGATATTCTGTTTTGCGTCCTGTGATTCCGCTGGTGACGAGACTGCCGATGTAGTCGCTGTCGGCATAGACGCGGTCGATTTGCTTTTTGATTTCCTCGAAATCCTGGCGTGATACCACGCCGTTTGAGGTGGCCTTGTAAAACTGGACGGTGACTCGCACCGGGAACCGTGGATCACGCTCAATGGAGAGGTCGTCGATCTCGGTGAACGGCCCTTCGAGATCGCCGTGACCGATGACTGCGTTTTCGACATCACTTTCAGCAGCGGCTGCTACGGGAGGAGGTGTAAACTGGGCGCCCGCAGGCGCTTGACTGCGAAGGCGTGCTTTTTGCTTCAATGGAACCTGGATCAAAAGCACCATGTTCAGGCCGGACTCTGAGGCAGCCTGCGGGGCCGGTTGGTCATCGGGCTTGTCTTTGTTTGCCTTGAAATCCGATTCTCGCTCGCCGGTGAGGCTGGCGCGCTGGCCGTTGGAGTTGAAAAACAGTCTTTGTCCCCAGGCCGATCCTGAGCCGAAGGCATCCCGGACGTTGTCGATGATGGTCATGCTGGTGCCTTCCCGTGTGGCGAGAATGGCGAGCACCGCAGGGTCTCCTTTGATCGACTGGTAGTTGAACAGAACCGGATTGAACGTGGCCTTGCCCTCCTGTGGGATGGGCAGGAAGCACGCCTGGGCGCTAACCAGAACCTTGTCGTCACGCTCAGCCAGCAAGGTTCGCTGCTTTCCCTTCTTGGGTTTCCACGAATCGGGCTTGTGAAGATAGCGCAGAGGACTGGCGAGAACGTCATGCAATGAAACGCGCGTCAAAGGAGAGCCGTTGTGATTGCCCACCAGCAACGAAAAGGCCCTGGGATCAAGGTCGCAGGTTTTATCCGAGAAGTTGGGGAAACGCACCACCGGCATGCAGGTCACCTCAAGCGCACCTTTGCCTTTGTTGCGTGACACTTGGATCGTCATGTCGCTGATGTTGGGGCCGACGGCTGAGTCTTTGAAACGCCCGGTGTCCTCCCAGGTAAGATCGAGAATGTTGAGTCCGAATTCTGTGGCAATCTTTTGGACATCGTCGTTGCGGGGCATTTCTGCGGCACGACGGATGGCTTTGGCATAATGACTCTCGAAAAGTTGCGAAAACGCATCCTTTGGGAGGAGCAGCAAAAGAGCAGCGGCAGCAAAGAGGTGAGTCTTCATGACTCGAAGGCTAGTGCATGACGAGTCTGGCGCAATCAACATGAGCGCATCCTGCGATTCGCAAATCGGTTGCCGAGAATGAAGTGGGAAAGCGGCCGGGATGCCGAGTTCTGTCTCACGAAAAGTGGTTCAAGTTGTCATGCCTTCGCCAACCACAAAATCCCCGTGGCCGTCACCTGGATGTTCTTCTTCACCGGGGTGAGTTTCACGGTTTCGAGGGCAAGCACAGCCGGATCGTATTGATCCCGGATCTTCTGCGTGTCGTCGGCGAGTTGCTTTTCCAGGTCGGCCATCTCGGACTGGATGGCTTCCAACTCGCTCGCGGCGGCGGCGGCCTCTCGGCGTTCCTTCATGACGCGGCTGGCACCGGCGATGCTGCTGCTGGCGGCGGTGATGCCGCTTTTGCGGCCAAAGATGGCGCCAAGGATGCCGCCGCCGATGGAGACGACAGTACTCATGGTGGCGCTGCTGGCCTGTGCCTTCTGGGTTTCCACCTTGGCCGAGGCTTTGTCGGCCTTGGCCTCCAGTGCTTTCACGGCCTTGGCGGTCTTCTCGCGGAGTTCTTCCACGGCCTTGTCACGGAGTTCGCGGGCGGTCTGGGTCACGCGGACTTTGAACTCATCCTGTTTCTCACCGGGGTTCGAATAGGCTTCCAACAATGGGCTGAAGAAGACTTCGAGTGAGTGATTGGCATAGACCCAGTCGATGAAGTCTTTCTTGATGCTGGTGTAGGTGCTGGATTTCAGCGCGGGGCCGGGCAGGTCGGCAAAGGCGGCGTTTTCCTTGGGTTCGGATTCGTATTGGAAGAAGTCTTCATTCTTTGGGATGTCGATGAACTTGTCCCACAAGACCTTCTGCTTCTCGATGTCGATGGCGTTGACGAGTGTGACGACACTCTTGCCGCTGATCTTCCGTTTCGCGTCGTCGAACACAACGGTGGCGCTGCGCAGGATGGCGGGTGTGTAGGTGAGGCTCTCGGCATCCTCATCGCTGGGCTGGAACAGCTCGGTGACGTCTTCAGGCAGCTTTGGGTGCGTGGTGTTGCGGTCGGCGGAGGCGCTGCTGGCTCCGGGAGGCGCGACGCCGTCGTCTTCAGCGGCTGCGGTTTCCTTTTTCGCTGGGCGGATGGGGTCCATGAGGGCTTTGATCTGATTGCGAGCGAGCGGGCCGCTGAGGTAGCTCAAAATCCAGCGCACATGGAAAACCACCGGCGCATCCTCATGGACGTTGTTCATGAGGAAAACACGGGCACCGAGTCCGGCAAGGGTTCGCTCCATGAGTTGGCGGTCAAACTTGCCACCGGCGGTATTTGCCGCGCCTTCGAGGCCGTCAAGCACTCGCATCTTATCACGCTCCGTCTGCAAGCGACCCAGCCACCAGGTGCCGATGTTCGCCAGCGCCTTGTAGTCGAGGTCAGCAGGGTTTTGCGTGGCCAAAAGGATGCCGAGACCGAAGGCGCGGGCCTGCTTGAGCAGGATCATCATCGGCTTTTTCGATGGTGGCATCGCAGTCGGCGGCAGGTAGCCGAAGATTTCATCCATGTAGAACAGGGCGCGGAGTGAGGTTGTGCCCTGCTGCGTGCGCATCCAGCCGAGGAGCTGATTGAGGAGAAGCGAGACGAAGAACATGCGCTCGGTGTCGCTCAGATGCGCGATGCAGAAGATGGTGACGCGCGGTTTGCCTTCCTTCGTATAATACATGCGCTGGATGTCGAGCGGCTCGCCTTCTAGCCAGGTGCTGAAGCCGGGCGAGGCGAGCAGGTTGTTCAGCTTCATCGCCAGCGGTATGCGCTTGGACTCGGGCATGAAGCTGTCGAGATCGACGACACCGATCTTCCGACTCGGTGGCTGCTGGATGTGTCTCACGAGGTTTTCGAGGCTGATGTTCTGCCCCTTCTTCCAGCAATGCGCGACGATGTTGCTGAGCAGGATGTGCTCGGGTGATTGAATCGGATCGGCCTCGATGTCCATGAGGCCGAGCATGGAGGAAACGGTGCTTTCGATGCGATCCGCCAGCGCCTCTGCATCTTCCATGACCTCCGTGGGGGGGCAATTCAGAGAGCTGAGGATCGACACTGGCAGTCCAGCGTTGCTGCCGGGCGTGTAGATCGCCATATCGACGCTCTCGCGGAGCTTCTTGATCCGGTCGGCGCTCTGGCCCCAGTCGCCGAGGCCTTTTTGCCACAGGGCCGATTGCGCGGCGGCGTAGTCGTCGGGAGATTGGTTTTTGCGGCGTGCTTCGTCCTCATTGATCCACGGTCGAAACTCCTGCGGCGTGAGATTGGGGAAGGTGAGCAGCGCATTGCCGAGATCACCCTTCGGGTCGATGGCGATGACGGGAACGCCGTCGATGGCGGCTTCTTCAAGCAGCGCGAGGCAGAGGCCGGTCTTGCCGGAGCCGGTCATGCCGAGCACGACACCGTGGGTGACGAGATCCTTGGAGTCGTAGAGGACGAGATCGTCTTTGACCTGTTTCGCCGCGAGATCGTATTCGCGGCCGAGGTAGAAGGACCCGAGCTTTTCGTATTGGTCAGGGGAGATGGGCATGGCAGTGGGAAGCGACGAATGTGGAATGACGAATGCTGAATTCAGCGTGGCGGAAGGCGGTTGGATTGCAAAGTGGAAATTGGCAGGCAGGGTGAGACATGCGCGCTGCTCTTTTGCTCATGCTGACCACCACAACCCTCGCTGCTGAATCGCTCACTTATCCCCAAACCCGCAAAGAGACCGTGGTGGACACGTTGCATGGGGTGCAGATCGCCGATCCGTATCGCTGGCTGGAGGATGACAACGCGGAGGAGACGAAGGCGTGGGTGAAAGCACAGAATGCGGTGACGTTCGGGTATTTGGAGAAGCTGCCGAGGCGGGAGGCGATTCAAAAGCGGCTGAAGGAGCTGTGGAACTACGAGCGCGTGGGCATGCCGTTTGAGCGTGGCGGGCGGTGGTTCTTCTCGCATAATTCGGGGCTGCAAAACCAGGCGGTGCTGATGACGACGGAGTCGCTGGAGGTCGAGGCGAAGGTGCTGCTCGATCCGAATGCGATGTCGAAGGATGGAACGACCTCGCTGTCCGATTATGAGGCGAGCGAGGATGGCAAACTCATCGCGTATGGCGTTTCGGAGGCGGGGAGCGACTGGACGACGATCCGCGTGCGCGACATCGGCAGCGGAAGCGATTTGGACGACGTGGTGAAGTGGGTGAAGTTCAGCGGTGTGTCGTGGCTGAAGGACGGCAGCGGCTTTTTCTACTCGCGCTATGATGAACCGAAGCCCGGCGCGGCTTTGACGGCGAAGAACGAG
>CAXNGR010000015.1:0-14785 GCA_964201265.1 Verrucomicrobiaceae bacterium | reverse complement strand
CGACGGCAGGCGATCTGGCGAAGTATGCGCGTATGATCCTCAACAACGGCGCTGGCGTGCTGAAACCAGAAACGGTGAGGCTCATGACGACGCCACACACCATCGCGACGGTGTTTGAGCGACGCGGACTTGGCTGGGACATCGATTCGGCCTTCAGCAGGCCGCGTGGGAAGCTGTTTCCCATTGGATCGTTCGGCCACACGGGTTTCACGGGCACGAGCCTGTGGATCGAGCCGCAGACGAAGACCGTTGTCATTTTCATGAGCTCCCGTCTGCATCCTGACGGCCAGGGCAGCGTGCGGGACTTGTATGAGGAGATCGGCACAACGGTCGCGCAAGGAATGAGCTTCGCGGCAGGCGTGCCGCCCTGGCCGCGTGATGAAAAAGAGGTGCCGACGGTGTTGAACGGCATCGACGTGCTCGTGCGGCGCAAGTTTGCCGATTTGAAAGGCCTGCGGATCGGTTTGATCACGAACCAGACCGGCATCGACGCGCAGCGGCGCAGCACGATTGACCTGCTGGCCGCCGCGTCCGAGGTGAAGCTGAAGAAACTCTTCAGCCCAGAGCACGGCATCCGCGGGGAGCTGGATCAGGAGAAGATCGGCGACACGAGGGACAAGAAGACCGGCCTGCCGGTGCTGAGCCTCTACGGCGAACGTCGAGCGCCTTCGCCGGAGCAGCTTGCAGACCTCGACGCGCTGGTTTTTGACATCCAGGACATCGGCTGCCGCTTTTACACCTACATCGGCACCATGCGGCTGTGCATGGAGGCGGCAGCGAAGGCAAAGAAGGCGTTTTATGTGCTCGACCGCGTGAATCCCATCGGCGGACTCGCCGTGGAAGGCCCGGCGGTGCTCGACGAGGAAAAGCAGACGGCCACGCATACGATTCCGCTGCGCCACGGCATGACGGCAGGCGAGCTGGCGGCGATGATGAACGCGGAGCGCGCCCTGGGCTGCGATTTGAAGGTGATTTCCGTCGAAGGCTGGCGGCGCGGCATGCTGTTTGATCAAACCGGCCTGCCATGGATCAATCCGTCACCGAACATGCGCTCCTTGAATGCCGCGCAGCTTTATCCCGGCATCGGCCTGCTCGAGTTCAGCATCAGCGTGGGTCGTGGCACCGATTCGCCCTTTGAAGTCCTCGGAGCGCCGTATGTGAATGATTTGCGGCTATCGCACGAGCTGAACAAGCTCGGCCTGTCAGGCGTGCACTTCACTCCCGTGCGCTTCACGCCGACGGCAAGCGTGTTCAAAGGCGCGGCCTGCGGTGGTGTGCGCATCGCCATCACGGACCGTGATGTTTTGCAGCCCGTGCAGACGGGAATCGCCATCACGACGGTGCTGCAACGGCTCTATCCGAAATCCTTCGCGCTGGAGAAGGTCCACACCCTGCTCAACCGCGACAAGAGCGTGAAGGCGAGCCGGGCGGGCGAGCCTTGGAAAAAGGTGATCGAGGGCTGGAGCGAGGAGCTGGCGCAGTTCACGCAGCGCAGGAAGGCCTTCCTGCGCTACGCGGATTGAGCTGGATCAGCGGAAGAATTTCTTCGCTTTCTCGAAGAAGCTTTCTTCCATCGGCGAGCTCTGCTCACCGAGGGATTGAGCGAAAGCGTCGAGTTTTTCGCGCTGCTCGCCGTTGAGCTTCGTCGGCACGGCGATCTGGACATGGACGTAGAGGTCGCCATGGCGGTCTTCACCGAGGACTTTCATGCCTTTGCTGCGCAGACGGAAGGTGGTACCATTCTGTGTGCCAGCGGGGATTTTGACGGCGGCCTTGGCCTCCATCGTGGGCACGGTGATCTCACCGCCAAGCGCGGCGGTGGCAAAGGAGAGTGGCAGGTCGCAGTGGAGGTCGTCTCCCTCGCGCTCGAAGAGCTCGTGCGCCTTGACCTGAATGACGATGTAAAGGTCTCCTGGAGGGCCGTTTTTGACGCCGAGGTCGCCATTTCCGGTGGAGCGCAGGCGGGAACCGTCCTCAATGCCCGCAGGCACCTTGACACGCACCTTGGTGCGTTCTTTGGAGCGCCCGGTACCGCTGCAAACGCGGCAGGGATCGCTGATCATCTCGCCGCTGCCGTTGCAGTCCGGGCAGGTCTGCTGGATCTGGAAAAAGCCGCGTGAGCTGATGACTTGGCCGACGCCGCCGCAGGTGCGGCAGGTTTTCTTGCCGCCGCCGCTGGCGGAACCGGAGCCAGAGCAGGTCTTGCAGGAGGCGCTGCGCTCGTACTCGATCTCGCGCTCCACGCCATGTGCGGCGTCTTCGAGGGAAATCTCCATGCCGTAGCGCAAGTCGTTGCCACGCTGCGGGCCGTCGCGACGACGACCGCCGCCACCACCTCCTCCACCGAAAAATTGCTCGAAGATGCCACCGCCGCCACCACCGAAGACCTCGCGGAACACATCGAAGGGATCGTGGAAGCCACCGCCACCAGCGGAGGGACCGCCCATGCCGCCGGCGAAGGCGGCGTGGCCGTAGCGGTCGTAAGCGGCGCGTTTTTGTTCGTCGCTGAGCACGTCGTAGGCCTCACCGACCTCCTTGAATTTGCCTTCGGCGCTCTTGTCATCCGGGTTTTTGTCCGGGTGAAATTTCACGGCGAGCTTGCGGTAGGCTTTTTTCAAGTCCTCGGCTGAAACGTCGCGTGGGACGCCGAGCACTTCGTAATAGTCGCGTTTGTCTGCCATGAGGGTGTGAAAGAGGGTTACGCCTCAGGGGTGGGAGCAGGACCGCTTGAAACAATGACACTCGCGGCTCGGAGCATGCGGTCCTTGAGCTTGTAACCGCGACGCGTGACTCGAAGGATGGTGCCTTCGGCGATCTCGGCGCTGGCTTCCTGCGAGACAGCTTCATGCTGGTTGGGGTCAAAGGCTTTGCCCAGCGCCTCGATCTCCTGCACGCCGCTCTCACGCAGGAAATCCTGGAGCTGGCGACCGACCATGCTCATGCCCATGAAAATCATGGACTTCTCCGACTCGGCGCGGGCGGCTTCGAGGCCCATGTCGAAATTGTCGAGGATGGGGAAGAGAGCGCGCAGCAGCTCGGCATTGGCGTAGGAGCGGGTTTCTTGCGCCTCGCGGGCGGAGCGTTTGCGGAAGTTGTCCAACTCCGCCTGGCTGCGGTAGGCGAGGTCTTTCCAGCGGTCCACCTCCTGCGTCAGCGCGGTGATGGGGTCAAGCGGCGCGGCTTCCTCAACAGGAGCAGCGGCTTCTGGATTGGCAATGTCTTCGGGCTGTGCTTGCTGGGTCGTTTCGGGACTCGGCTCGGTCATAGGATGATTCGCGGGGGTTTGGGGGGCCGCGACTATGCCGTCTTCTGCATGGCAATCAAGGTGATGTCATCGTGCGAGCGCCGGCCTTTGAGAAAGTGCTCCAGGTCGGAGATGATGCCGCCGATGACCGCCCGGGGGCCGAGCGGGGCGTATTTGGCCAGTTTGTCCTGTACCCGCTCCTCGCCGAACTCGATGCCTTTGGGGTCCATGGCCTCGTTCACGCCGTCGGTGTAGAGCAGCAGGCAGTCACCGGGCAGCATCGAAAACTCGAGATCCTTGGTGACACGCTCAAACACGTCCCCTTTGTCGATGCCGACGCCAAGACCGGGCGGATGGAGGGATTCGACCCGGCCGTCGGCCTTGCGCCAGACGAGGGCTGCGTTGTGCCCAGCACGAGCAAAAGTGAGCTTCGAGCCGTCTTTTTCCGCCACGATGTAAGACATGGTGATGAACATGTCCTCACGGATGTCTGGAGCGATCTGGCGGTTCACAGCGGCCAGCGCGGCGCTGGGGGTGGCGGCGTTTGGTGCCTTGGCACGCATGAGCGTGCGGCACATGACCGTGATCATCGCGGCACCGATGCCCTTGCCTGAAACGTCGGCGATCACGAGGCCGGATTTACCGTCCGGCAGTTTCAAATAATCGAAATAATCCCCGCTGAGCGTGCGCGCGGGGATGTTTTTTCCCGCGATGACGAAACCTGGCACCTCGGGATCGCGATCCGGCAGCAGCACCTGTTGAATCTGGCTGGCGTTGAGCAGTTCCTGCTGATCCATGCGGTTTTTCGCGGCCTCTTTGTGCGCGACGGCATTGGCCAAGGCGAAGGCAGACTGCTCGATGAGCGAGTTGAAGACCTCGAAGTCATTGGCGTTGTAGTCGCGGCCCTCCTTGGGTGCGGTGACAGCCAATACACCAAGTCGGCGCGTGCCAAAGCTCAGCGGGCCGATCATGGCGATCACGCCTTCCTGCGAGGTAACCAGTTTGGTGCCCAGTCGCGCTTCGAGGCCGAGGTCTGGCAGCAGTTCGGTCTTTTGCCTGTCGTAAATGTCGCCGAGCAGCCCCTCGTCCGCCGCCACGGCGTGCATGCGCAGGGTACTCAGAAGCGTGGAGGGATTGTCATTCATCTGCTGCCGCACACGCTCGGGTACTGAAATGAGGGGCGCACAAAAATCCGAGTAATGCCGCGGGACTAGCCGCTGCGTGGCCTCATCGAGCAAATAAAGCGCCCCACCCGTGCTCTGGGTCACACGGACCGCGCCCTCGACGATGAGCCGGTACATGGATGCCTGCTGGTCGTCACGCCAAGTCGCCTCGCCCAAGTCATGCAGGTAATGGAACATGCGCCGCTCCTCGGCCACGATAGCCTCCTCCTCGGCGCGAAGAGTGGCCAGGGCAGCCTTCTGCTGGCGCGCGACTTTGGCCAGCAAGATCAGTCCTGCCGTCAGCAACAGCACGCACAGGACAAGGAGGAAAGTGGTCATGGTGTCAAACAACGCTCCCGGCTCATCCAGGCGGCGTTTCAGGCTTGGACGACGGCATGCTCCTCCAGCTCTTTTTCCAGAAACTCGATCACGTCATGAAAGCGGCACTCATTCGCGTCACTGACGCCTGCCAGGGCCAGATGCGCGGCGAGGACATGTTCGGTCTGCGCCTCTTTGCATTCATTGGTCTCTCCGCAGTGCTGAAGCGCCTCACACGCCTGCCTACGCTCCTCCGTCCAAAGATGCCCGTCTTGGTCCAGATCCAGGATGTGATCCAATCCCAGGCTGGTGAGCAGTTGCAGGTTGCGCTGGTTCGCGTTCAACACACTGAGCGTGCCACCGCCTGCTTCGCGGAGATTGAGCGCCGCACCGGTCAGCATGCCCAAGAAAGTCGAGTCCATCATGGGGCAGCGCTCCAAATCGACGACGAAGTCCTTCACGCCCTGGCCCATCACGCGCTGAAGCGCCTTCTTGGCCTGCAGGCTGTTTTGGAAGGTGCCTCGTCCGTCCACCCTCATCCAAAAAACGCGTCCTATGGTGCCGACAAGTATGTGAGTGGGGGGCGTCATGCGTTGCGGGGGTTAGTTCCAGAGCGCGGATTGCTGGCTGACCAGCTCTTCGCTGCCACGCAGCACGCTCACGCGCCACGCCGTCACACGACCGCTTTTTATATATTCTTCGCCGGTGACCTGAAACTTGGAAACGTTGCCACGTCGGATGTTATCGACAACCTGCTCCTGCACACGCTTTTGGAGGCCGGAGAGCGCCTGCAAATATTCAAAGCGCACGGTCACCGGCCCGGCATCACGATCAGCCGCCTTCCACAACACGGTGTAATAGTGGCCATATCTTTCTCTGTAATCTGCCGCAGTTACCGCGCCGCGCAGGAGACGCTGATACTCGAACAGGACGTCTGGTGCCATCGTCTCAGGCGCGAAGCCGGGCATCACATGAATGTATTTCACCTTACTGATGCGGCCTCCTGGCCCATTGACAGCGCTTGAACACGCAGAGAGGGAAAAGGCCAGGATGGCTAGGCATCCAAGGCAAAAACGGGAGGTGCGCGTCGCAGTCGTCATGAAGCGCTGAATATTGAATCAGGAAGCATGATGTCAACGTCCCCTTCGATTCTTCATCAACTCTCCCAAATTCACAAAAGTGAGACCGGATCGACATCCCAGGTCACAATCACGTCCTCCGGCAGCTTCGTGGCTGCGATTACCTGCTGAATATGGCGGCACAACGGGCGGATCTTCGGAGCGCGCAGCAAAAGCTGGAAGCGGAACTGCCCGTGGGCCTTTGCCATCGCGCAGGGGGCGGGTTCACCCATGATCACGCCTTCTGGCAAGCCCTCCAAAAGTCTCCGATGCAGTGTTTGCAGGGCAAATTCGGCCATCGCATCGTGTTTTCCCCGGCTAGCGAGCAGAACGACGTGCGTGTACGGCGGGTAATGAAAGGCCCGGCGCTGCTCCAGCTCCTGCTGCGCGAAGCCTTCGAAGTCGTTGTGGCGGGAAAACTGCACCGCTGGGCTGTGCGGCGCATAGGTTTGCACCACGACCTCGCCTTTGACCTCGCCACGCCCAGCACGGCCTGCCACCTGCACCAAAAGTTGCAGCGTGCGCTCCGCCGCTCGGAAATCCGGCAGGTTCAGGGCCAAATCTGCATTCAACACGCCCACCAGCGTCACATTTGGGAAATCGAGGCCTTTTGCGATCATCTGAGTGCCGATCATGATGTCGATCTTCTGCGCCCGGAACTCCCGCAGGAGGTCGCGGAGCTGGTTTTTGCGCTGGATGGTGTCCGTGTCCACGCGGGCGATCCGGGCCTGCGGAAACACCTCGCGCACCACTGCCTCGACGCGTTCGGTGCCGAATCCGGTGAATTTGAGACCCGGTTCATTGCACGAAGGGCATTTCGACGGCGGCAGCCGTCGGGAGCCGCAAACGTGGCAGACGAGGCGGTTTTCGTGCTTGTGCAGCGTCATCGGGATGCTGCAATCCTGGCACTGAACCGTCTCGCCGCAGCCGAGGCAGGTCAGCGAGGTGTTGAAGCCACGGCGATTCAAAAACAGGATCGTCTGCTCTTTTTTCTCCAACCGCGCCGTGATCGCCGCCCGCAGCTTCTCGGAGAGGATGCCCGCATTCGCCACGCTCGTTCCCGTGCCTTTGCGCCGCTCCATGCGCATATCGACGATGCGGATCAGCGGCAGCGTGCGCCCGTCCGTGCGTTGCGTGAGATGCAGCAGCTCGTACTTGCCGCTGGCGGCGTTTTCGAAGGATTCCAGGCTTGGCGTAGCACTGCCGAGCAAAACCACGCATTTTTCCAGACTGCCGCGCACCACGGCCACATCCCGCGCATGGTAGCGCGGCGTTTCGTCCTGCTTGAACGACGGCTCATGCTCCTCATCGACGATGATGATGCCCAGCCGCTCCAGAGGCGCGAAAATCGCGCTCCGTGCGCCGATCACGATGTCCGCGCGATCCTCGTGAATCTTGAACCACTCGTCGTGGCGTTCCCCATCGCTTAAATTGCTATGTAGCACGGCGAT
Source organism: Verrucomicrobiaceae bacterium (assembly GCA_964201265.1). GTDB lineage: Bacteria > Verrucomicrobiota > Verrucomicrobiia > Verrucomicrobiales > Verrucomicrobiaceae > Prosthecobacter. Next base: position 7,491 of record CAXNGR010000015.1, on the reverse strand, counting down.
GCGGTCTTTGATCGAAGAAAAACGCGCCTTGAAGCGCTCAATCGTCTGCGGCGTCAGAGCAATTTCAGGCACCAGCACCAGAGCGGTGCCACCACGCTCGATCACACGCGCAATCGCCTGCAAATACACCTCCGTCTTGCCACTGCCGGTGATGCCATGCAGCAGGATCGGCTTCGCCTTATCTGGTGATTCAATCACCTTCAAAATGCGATCATACGCGGCCTGCTGCTCCTCCGTCAGCGTCAGCGGCTGGCTGGGCAGGAACTGCTCGTCATGAAACGGATCGCGCTCCACGCGCACCTCGCTGCGAGTGATCCAGCCCGCTTTGAGCAACGGTTTGAGAATGGTGGCCACACGCGGCACATCCTGGCGGATCTGGCTCAGCGTCGCCTCGCCTTTGTAGCTGCGCAGGATGTCCAACACACGCGCCTGCATCGGCGCTTTGCTGCGGAGCTTCTCAAACTCGGCGGGCGCAGGCTCTTTCACGAGTTTGAGATGGCTGTCCATCACGAAGCTGCCCGGCTTGTCCCGCACTGCCTGAGGTAGCATCGTGCGCAGCACCTGATGCTGCGAGACGACGTAGTACTCGGCGATCCACCGCGCCAGTTTGACCAGTCCCGGCGTGAACATCGGTCGCTGACCGATGATCGACGCGATTTCCTTTAGCTTTCCGCGATGCGGCGACTCATCGAGCAGTTCCAGCACCACCGCGTTCATGCGGCGGTTTTGCAGCGGCACCATCAGGCGTGATCCCACCACCACTTTCGCCGCCATTTCATCAGGAATGGCGTAATCCAGCTCCATCGCCGCCGCGCCTTCGAGCTGGACCCGTGCCACACGTGTCCCAGCCTGAGACGGCACCTCAACGTCCGCCACACCGAACAGATCACTCTGCTTCGGGGTCGGATGCGCTGGCTGGGTGGGTGGCGGCATGAATTTCTATCCATAACCGGCGTGAATCCTCCGCCCAAACGATTCTTCTTTTGAGAAAAGAATCTGCCCGTGCCATGGTTCATGCTCAGCAGCACGAAGCGTAGGCATGTGGGACTTTTTGACAGAGCACTGGCGCGACGGCGTGGAGATCATCATCCTCGCCGCGCTGGCTTATCATGGTTATCTGTTCTTCCGTGCCACGCGTGGAGCGCGCATTTTGACCGGCTTGATGGTCCTGCTGCTGAGCCTAGCGCTCATCTCGCTGCTGCTGGAGCTTTCGGTCATCAGCAGTCTGCTGCAGCGCTTTTCGGTCTTCCTCGCCATCGCGCTCGTCATCATCTTCCAGCCGGAATTGAGGCGCGTACTGGCCGAACTGGGCAGCAGCCGCATTTTTTCCTTCAACCGGCCCGATCCCGAGGCGCTGGATGTGCTGATGGAGGCCATGCAGCAGCTCTCCTCCCACCGCTGCGGCGCGTTGTTTGCCCTGAAGCGTGGCATCGACCTGAAACCCTACTCCGAGTCCGGCGTGGAGCTAGACGCCGTCATCACTCCGGAGCTGATCACCACGATTTTCCATCCCAAGACCTCCCTGCACGACGGCGGAGCGATCATCGACCAAGGACGTATATCCGCAGCAGGCTGCGTCTTTCCCGTGAGTCAGCGTGACATCCAGGACCGCGCCATCGGCCTGCGCCATCGCGCAGGCATGGGCATCTCGGAAGAAACAGACGCCATCGCGCTCGTGGTTTCCGAAGAAACCGGTGCGCTTTCCATCTGCTACCAGGGCAAACTGGAGCACGACCTGGAGCCGGCGGAGCTGCGGCAGCGCATCAATGAGATCCTGAACGAAGGCTCCGCATTGAAAGCGGCGGCGGAACACGAAAAGGAGGGCGCTCATGAATTGGGGACATCAGCTTAAAGAACTCATCACCCGCAACTGGCGTGAGAAGATCATCTCCCTGCTGCTCGCCTTTTTGTTCTGGTTCATGATCAAGGCGCAGGACGTGCGCTACACCCAGCCCTACATGGCACCAGCGCCTGTGAGGATCACGCCACCCGCCAGTTCTCCAGCGCCATCACAGCTCGCGCCTGTGCTTCCACCTCCTGCTGAAGCGCCTTCACAACTCGAACCGGTGGTGACGCCGCCACCGGCCGCCCCAGGCCTCAGCCGTGCCGCCGGGCTTTGACACCTCGGATGTCCTGCGCTAGAACGCGCGTCCTATGTCTGAAAAGCGCCAATTCTTCGGCACCGACGGCGTTCGTGCCGTGGCCAATCGTCATCCCATGACCCCTGAGTTCGTCATGCGCCTCGCGCAGGCCGCTACCGTCGTGCTCGGCGGCAAACCGGAGGGCGGGGAGCGTCCGAAGGTCGTCCTGGGCCGCGACACCCGCGCCTCGGGAGAAATGCTGGAATCCGCGCTCGCCGCAGGCCTCAATTCTGCCGGAGCCGATGTCATTCTCGTCGGCCAGCTTCCCACACCGGCCGTGGCCATGCTCAGTGCGCAGCTTCGTGCGAGCTTTGGCGTCATCATTTCGGCCTCCCACAACCCGTTTAAAGACAACGGCGTCAAATTCGTCCACGGCGACGGTCACAAGCTCAATGACAAGACCGAGATCGCGATTGAGCGCCTCGTGCTCGGCAATGAGGACACGCCACGCCCCGAAGGCCGTGGCATTGGCCGCATCACCACACTCGCCGATGGCGTGGATCGCTACGTCGCGCACGCCATCGCCTCCATGGAAGGCGTGCGCCTCGACGGCATGCGCGTCGCGCTCGACAACGCGCACGGCGCTTCCTCCTACACCAGCGCCCTCGCTTTGGAGCAACTCGGCGCGGACGTGCAGGTGTTTCATTCCGAGCCGGATGGCTTCAACATCAACGAGGAATGCGGCTGCACGCATGCCGAGGAGATCGAGCGCATCGTGCGTCAATCTCAGGCTCAGGCAGGCATCGCCCATGATGGCGACGCGGACCGCATCGCGCTCTGCGATGAGGAAGCCATCGCCCTCGACGGTGACGAGCTCATGGCCATCGCCGCCGAAGCCATGCTGCGCAAAGGCACGCTCAAGCAGAATACCCTCGCCGTCACTGTGATGAGCAACTACGGCCTCGATGATCTCGTCTCGCGCCTCGGCGGTCGCGTCATCCGCACCGGTGTTGGTGATCGCTATGTGCTTGAGGAAATGCGCACACGCGGCCTGAACCTCGGCGGCGAACAAAGCGGCCACATCATCTTCGGCGACTGGGCCACCACTGGCGACGGCCTCATCGCCGGCCTGCAAGTGCTGCGCATCATGAAGGAAACCGGTGAAACGCTCAGCCAGCTTCGCAAGTGCCTGAAAAAATTCCCGCAGAGTTCCCGCAACCTCCGCGTGCGCACCAAGCCGCCCATTGAAGAACTCGTCGAGGCGCAGAAAATCATGAAGGAGACCGAAAAGAAGCTCGGCGACTACGGTCGCGTGCTCTTGCGCTACTCCGGCACCGAATCCCTCATCCGCCTGCTCGTGGAAGGCCGTGATGTCGAATACCTCGAAGCCCAGGCCGACAAGATCGCCTCCGCCATCCTTGCGCAAATCGGCTGATTATTCGCACACCTTATGGCGAGTGATTTTCAAAAGAACCGGCGATCTGCGGCGATTCTCACATTCGCCGTCATTCTAATTTTTTCCGGGGCAGGTTTGCTGGCGGTACAGGCTGCGCCTGTTTGGGCTGGCTCTCTATGCGTGGTGATTGGACTGGGTTTCGTCTATCTTGCTTGGAAAGTTTAAAACAAAACGCGTGAGCCATTACTTCATCACCGGCACCGACACTGACGCAGGCAAGACCTACGTCACCTGTCTGCTGCTAGAAGCTTTGAAACGCAGCGGCAAACGTGTCGCCGGCTTCAAGCCCTTCGTGTGCGGTCAGCGTGACGACGCGATTCATCTCGCCAGTGCCAGCAGCGACGGATTGACCGTCGAGGAGGTCAACCCAGTGTGGTTCAAAGTCCCCGCTGCGCCCTACGCTGCCGCCTTGATGGAGAACCGCCGCTTTGAGCTGAATGAAGTCATCGCACGCTTCCATGAACTCGCAGAAAAGTACGATCACGTCCTCATGGAAGGGGCCGGTGGCTGGGAAGTGCCGCTCAACGAGTTTTCCACGATGGCCGACTTCGCGCAGCGTCTTGCGCTGCCCGTCATCGTCGTCGTGAACAACAAGCTCGGCTGCCTCAATCACACCATCCTCACCGTCCGCAACATCCAGGCCCGAGGTCTCACCTGCGCTGGAATCATTCTGAATTACGTCAAAGACGAGCGCGACGCCGCGAGCATCAGCAACCGCATGGCACTCGAACACTTCCTCGACGTGCCCGTCCTCGCCGAAATCATGCACGGCGAGACTGAGATCGAGTGGCCGATTGCGTAGCAGCGCGGTTTCTTGCCAAATCGTGAGTGCGTTTCATCCAGGGGCGAAACTTTCTGGCACGCCCTTTGCGCACTATGGCAAGAAAGGGGATGCGTTCAGCGAAACGGTTCCTACTGTCTACCTTTCGCCGCCCCTCTCCTCCAGCCCCCGCGATTTGATTTTCCAATCCCAAAGCTCCTCTCCTCCCCTTCCCACCGTCGCTCCGCGGGTCGTGGTCCCACGTGCGGACATCCCAGAAGCCGCTGTTCACTATGACGAACTGAGGGACGCCTCCGGCAAGGTGCGCCCGCATTATGAGCAGGTCATCGCGGATCTTCAGCGTCGTGACTCGGCCGGGGTGAAGCGCCTATCCGACACCAGCCGCCGTCTGCTGGCCGAACGCGGCGTGACCTTCAACATCTACGACGCCAAGGGTTTGGACACGCCCTGGCAGATGGACCCTGTGCCGTTTGTGATCTCGGCAGTCGAATGGGCGGGCATCGAAAAGGCGCTCATCCAGCGCGCCACGTTGCTCAACGCAGTCCTCACCGACAGCTACGGCCCGCAATTGCTGATCCGCAAAGGTGACATGCCGGCGGCGATGGTGCTCGCGCAACCAGCTTACCTGCGTCCCTGCCACGGGATCAAGATTCCGAACGCCAAGCCGCTCCAGGTGTATGGAGCCGACATCGCTCGCGCCAAGGATGGCCGCTGGTGGGTCATCGCAGACCGGACACAGATCCCCACGGGCGCGGGTTATGCGCTGGAAAACCGCCTCATCACCTCACGTCTGCTGCCCGAGGTGTTTCGTGACGCGCGGGTGCGGCGATTGGCCGGATTTTTCCGCCAGATGCAGTTGTCCCTTGCCGCCTTGGCCCCACGTCCGGCAGGCGAGCCGCGCGTCGTGCTGCTGACGCCAGGACCGTACAATGAAACGTATTTCGAGCAGGCTTACCTGGCCCGCTACCTCGGTTACACACTAGTTGAAGGCGAAGACCTCACCGTGCGCGACGACCGCGTCTATTTGAAGACCCTCAGCGGCCTGGAGCCGGTGGATGTCATCCTGCGCCGTGTGGATGACGATTTCTGCGATCCGCTGGAGCTGCGCAACGACTCCATGCTTGGCGTGCCCGGCCTCGTGCGCGCAGTTCGTGCGGGCAACGTGGCTCTGGCGAACTCCATGGGATCCGGCTTGGCCGAAGCACCGGCGATGATGGCGTTCCTCCCCGGCCTGTGTCGCAAACTGCTTGGTGAAAACTTGCTCATGCCCTCCGTGGCGACGTGGTGGTGCGGCCAGGAGACGCCCCGAAGGCAGGTGGAGCAGCGGATCGACCAGCTCGTCATCAAAAGCGCCTTCCGCGTGCGTGGTCGCGAGGTTCATTTCGGTGAGAACCTCTCCGCCGCCGAACGCACGGCTTTCGTCGAGCGCCTACGCTTTGCGCCGGACCGCTGGGCCGCGCAGGAAAAGATGACCTTCTCCACCGCGCCGACTTGGGAAGATGGCAGGCTCGTTCACAAGCCGATCAGCGTGCGTGTCTATCTCGTGGCCACGGAAGATGGCTACATGGCCATGCCGGGCGCTTTGACGCGCGTCGCGGCCAGCATGGACTCCCCGCTGGTCTCGATGCAAAAAGGCGGCAGTAGCAAAGACACCTGGGTGCTCAGCGAGGGACCGGTAGAAAACGTCACGCTGCTCTCCACAACCCGTACACCGGTCGAGCTGCGCCGTGTCGGCCATAATCTCGGCAGCCGTGTGGCGAATCATTTGTATTGGCTGGGCCGCTACGCCGAGCGCGCGGAGTCCAGCGCCCGTCTGCTGCGCTCCACGCTGCTGCGCTGCTCGCCTGAAAGCGGTATGAGCGAGACGCCGCTGCTGATGCCCCTTTTAGAAACACTGAAAAGCCTCGGCGTGCTCGAAGACCTGCCGGACGTCTCTGTGCTGGCCTCCCAGCAAGAACAGATCGAAGCACGGCTGCTGGCGGCCATTTTCGACGCGGATCATCCCGCCAGCATCCGTTCCTGCGTCTCTCACATCCAACGCATCGGCATCCTGCTGCGGGACCGCATCTCCGTGGACACTTGGCGCGTCATCAGCCAGCTCAGTGATGCCCTGGACACCTATGATAACACGCCCAGCATCACACCGATGTCCGACGCGCTGAATGTCCTCACGCGCATCATTCTCGAGCTGGCCTCCTTCCACGGCCTAGCCAAGGAAAACATGACGCGTGCCCAGGGCTGGATGTTCCTCGACATGGGGCACCGCATCGAGCGCACCGTGTACATTTGCGAGCTACTGCTGGCCGGCCTGCGCAGTGCAGACGCTGAAAATCCAAGCCTGCTTGAGGCCATTCTCGAAGTCGGCGACAGCACGATCACCTACCGCAACCGCTACAGCCTGCTGCCACAACTCGCCGCCGTGTATGACCTGCTCATGCTGGACGAACTCAACCCGCGCGGCCTGCGTTTCCAGTTTGAGCGCATCGACCAGCAGTTCAAGCACCTGCCGCGTGAGCAAAGCTCCGCCGTGCTCACCCCGGCCATGCGCGTGCTGCTGGAAAACAGCACCAACCTTCAATTGTGTGATCCCACGGAACTCGCCCGCGTCGAGCCAGGCCAGTGGTCTCAAACACAGGTCGCTAGGCTGCTCCGGCAGCTCATTGATGCTATGCCCGCGCTCAACAACGCGCTCACCGCCGCTTACTTCGCCCATTCCACCATCAGCAGCAGCGATTCCGACTCTGCCGCCGAACCGCCGACGCCCGCGCGATGAACTACCGCATCACTCATCGCACCACCTATTCGTACAGCGCCCCGGTGGCGGTCTCGCATCACGCAGCCCGGCTGCGTCCGCGCGACACGGAAACGCAGCGCTGTAAGGAGTTCACCCTCAGCTTCGATCCCGAGCCTGATCTGTTCACCGAGCACAAAGACTCCTTCGGCAACCAAGTCTCCTGCTTCTCCATTCAAAAGCTGCACGGGCGGTTCGAGGTCACCTCGCGCAGCCTCGTGGCCCTAGCTCCCGTGTTGCAGCCTGATCCGGCGCAAACTCCTCCCTGGGAGGATGTGGCCGCGCTGTTTCGTGATCCGGTGCCGATCGACCTGCTCGACCCCTGCCAATTCGTCTTCCGCAGTCCGCTGTTGGTGCATGAGATGCCGCTGCGTGACTTTGC
>CAXNGR010000014.1:0-14831 GCA_964201265.1 Verrucomicrobiaceae bacterium | reverse complement strand
CCGCAGGCTATGGCCTCTCGAATCAAAGCTGGCTGCACAATTTTACTTACATGGACACGAAGCCGGAGGAGATCATCGCCTGGACGCAGAGTGCCCTCGATAAAAACTGCCGCCTCATCCAGTTCGAGCCTGCGTGGTATTTCTTCAACCTACCCGCAGGCACCTTTGAACTCGGCGATTCAAACAAAGTCGCTGATGGCAAGAAGCCCGGCGAGGCAACAGAGAGCTTGAAGCAGTTGAGCGCTTTTTTGCTGTCAGCGCTGTCACCGACAAACAAGCCATAGGCCTCAATGCTTCGTCAACCTGACTCATTTGCCCAATGCAAACCAAGCCCATCCTCCTCCTCGTCTGCCTCCTCACCAGCAGCGCTTTTTCACAAGCCACGCCCACAAGCTGGGATGTCATCACCGCAGGCGCAAAGCCCGATGGTGCCACGGACAACACCGCCATTTTTCAGCGCTTGCTCGATGAAGCGGGCAAGGCGGGCGGCGGCGTGGTGACGGTGCCTGCGGGATCGTTTCGGATCGCGGGGAACCTGAACATCCCGGCGAACGTGACGCTGCAAGGCATTTACAAAGTGCCGCCGACGGTGAAGTCGCCGAGGACTACGCCGTTGACGGGATCGGTATTGGAAGCCATGGCGGGCCGTGGCTCGGCGGAAGGGCCGCCGTTTATCAATCTCGCTGGCGACAATGCTGCCATTGCGGGCTTCATCATCACTTACCCGGAATGGAAGCAGACGGACTTGCCGCCAGTGCCGTATCCACCGTGTGTGGATGCGATTGGCATGATCAATGTCGGCGTCAGCGAGTGCCTGCTGCTCAATCCGTATGTGGGGATCCGCCTGATCAATGCGCCACGGCACATCGTGCGCAATGTCACCGGCTATCCATCCTCGCGCGGCATCTATGTGGATTACTGCCTCGACATTGGCCACATCGAGAACGTCCACTTCTGGCCCTTCGGCATCGCTTTCAATCCAGATGATCCGTATTGCAAGTGGGTGAACTTAAATGGCATCGCCTTTGATTTTGCCCGCACGGACTGGCAATACGTTTTGAACACGTTCTGCTTCGGTTACGGCATCGGCTACAAGTTCTCCGAATCGAAGGAAGGCAGCGCGAATGGCAACTTCAGCGGCCTCGGCGCGGACTCATGCCAGCGCGCGGTCGTCGTCGAGCAGGCGCAGCCAGCGGGCTTGCTTATCACCAATGGTGAGTTCGTCGGGCGCTGGGGTGGCACGGATTCTGTGTGCTTGGAAATCGCACCGCAAGTGATGGGCAAGGTGAGCCTCGTAAACTGCGCGTTCTGGGGGCCAATCGACCGTTGCGTGTGGATGCGTAGCACCGCCGGACAGTTCACCGCCAGCGCTTGCAACTTCGTCAATTGGGACATCGGCAATCTCGGCTCTCCCGCCATTCAACTCGATGCAGGCAAGGCCATCGTGCAGGGTTGCACTTTCGTTGACGGCAGCACGAACGTGAAGATCGGCCACAAGGTCGTGTCAGCCATCCTCAATGCGAACCAAGCGTCGGGCGGCTTTCGCATCGAGAACCAAGCCGGTCGGCGCACGCAGAGCGCGCTGAACGAGGAACCGCCCGTGATCGAGTGGACGAACGAAGCACTCGCACATTACCGCATCCACGTCGGCCAGCCCGGCGACCGCAGCTATCTATTGGGTGCATGGCAAATCTCCGAGCTGACAGCACGCTGGACCGGCGTGAGTGCACGTCTGCGCCTCCCTGTTGTCCCTGGTAAACCTTGCACGATCACCATCAAAGGTAACTTTCTGCCCCAAACAATCTCCCCCGCCGCAGGCCTATATTTTGAGGCAACGCAAATGGCTCCGCTCACGGCTGGCGACACGCTGACTGCGGCGCTACCCGCAACGACGCAGGATCACATTGAACTCGAACTCCGCAGCCATGGCTGGGTGCCCCAACAGCTCGACCCCAAGTCCAGCGACCTGCGCACGCTCGGCGTCCAGGTCAGCAGCGTGGAAGTGCGGGCAGCGGATGCGGGGGAGGAGATTTTCAACGCAAATACAGGCGAGTGGTTAGCCAACACCCCACCCGCCAAGTAGATTTCGCCATGATCGTCCTCGTGCTGTCTCTGCTGCTCCTCGCCCTAGCGGTCTTTCCGAAAGCCTAGTGCTTTCAAAGCGGCCAACTCCCATCCCCTCACCCAATTTTGAAACTCATTCTCCTGTTCCTCGCGCAAGGCATCCTCATCGCGTCATTTGCCTTTGAGCCATCCTCGATCACGATCTTCCGTCAGCCCGCCATCACCGACGCCAAGGCCGCCGCAGCCTGCGTGATCGGCGAGGTGCATCCGAGCAGCGAGCGCTTCTATGTGCGCATTGGGAACTACGGCAAGACCACGCCCATCGTCTCGCAGGCATGGGATGCAGGTGCATTCACAGGTTTGAAAGCGCCCGCAGGCTTTCAATTCGGACCGATGGCAGCAGAAAACAGCGCAGCCGTGCAGGTGCATGGACGGGAGATCGGCATCTGGATTGATTCGGATCATCCACGGCCTGCTCTGGGCTCGCTGCTGCCCATCACGCCCGCCTACTGGTGGTGGGACTACGCGAAAGCGCCGATGCCCTTTGCCAAAGAAGGCGTGGAACTGGCGATGAGCTTCGAGATGAAAGTGCCCACGGCCTCTCGCGATGGAGAGGCGCAGCCCTACATCACTGTGAATTTCCTCTTCCTCGACACACTCTCTCAAAAGCATTTTTGGCTCGCCGCCAGTCTCTTCGACCTGCGCCCAGAGAGCCAGTTCCCCGACACGGTGCATTTCGATGGCTGGGAGGGCGGCACGCAGATTCCCATTCTCTACTCCGCGCTGAACAACAAGAGCCAGTGGATGCATCCCGGCAAAGATTCGGCTCTTTTTACCTCTCAGCCGTTTGCTGAATATCGGCGCTATGACGTCCGCGTGACCGCTGCTGAGTTGAAGAACGCCATCCACGCCATGCAAGCTAGGTTTCCCGAAACATCTGCCGTTTCTGGCAACCCCGCCGATCTCCGCATGGTTCACTTCAACCTCAACCCCGAGGTCTTTGCGCCGAAAGCCAGTCGTGGGCGGCTCGGGCTCGCGCTTCGAGATTTTCGCGTGGAGGTGCTGAGCCGTTGAATGCTATTCCTGACGAAACACTGTTTTGTCACATAAACTTCCGCATCTGGCGGCTTATGAATAGATCTCTGAAATGAACCTCACTCGTATTCTCCCCCTGATTGGCATCGCATCGACAAGCGTCGTGGCGCAGGAGGCGGTGTTCAGTGCGGAGCAGGTCGTGTTTTTTGAGAAGAATGTGCGACCGGTGCTCGCGGAGCATTGCTACTCATGCCATGGCGCGGAGAAGGCGAAGAGCGGGCTGAGGCTGGATTCGCGGGAGTCGGTGCTGCGTGGCACGGATGCGGGCAAGGTCGTCATCGTGGGCGATCCTGAGGCGAGTTCCCTGATCAAATCCGTGCGTCATGCGCCGGGTGTGGAGCCGATGCCGACGAAGAAACCGCAGCTCGCCTCGGCGCAGATCGAGGCGCTGGTGCAGTGGGTGAAGATGGGGCTGCCGTGGCCGAAGGAAGCGGTGGTGACTCAGAGCAAGCCCAAGTGGCAGGAGCATTGGGCCTTTAAGCCCATCGCCAAACCTGCAACGCCGACTTCGGTGGATGCCTTGGTCACTGAGAAGCTAGCAAAGGCAGGACTGGACTTTGCACCACCGGCGAATGCTGCGGTGCTGTGCCGGAGGCTGCATCTGAGCCTCACGGGGCTGCAGCCGAGCTATGAGGAGGTGGAGCAATTCAAACAAGCGGCTGCGGCAGGCGTGCAAAGTGCGGCGGCGGCATTGATCGATAAGCTGCTGGCTTCACCGCGCTATGGCGAGCGCATCGGGCGCATGTGGCTGGATGTGGCACGCTACGCGGATACTTGGGGCTACGCGGGTCCTGGCGCGGACAATCGTCTGCCGAATGCGCACACGTATCGCGACTGGGTGGTGAAGGCGCTTAACGATGATCTGCCCTATGACCAGTTCATCACGGAACAGCTCGCGGCGGATCATTTGCAGGCTCCCGGCAAGCCTGCAGGTTCGCTGGCGGCGCTTGGTTTTCTCACGGTGAATGATAGCTTCGTGGGCGATGGGACCTTGCAGATCGACGACCGCATTGATGTGATCTCACGCGGGCTGATGGGCCTCACCGTGTCCTGCGCACGCTGCCATGACCACAAATATGATCCGGTGCCGACAGCGGACTACTATTCGCTCTACAGCGTGATGAACAGTTGCGTCGTGCCGCCGGAGTTTCCGATCATCGGCGAAGCACCGGATGCTGCGGCAGCGGCGGCGTTTAAACAGAAGGTGGCGGCGGTGGAGGTGAAAAAGAAGGCGTTCCGCGAGGAGGTTTTCAGCGAGCTGCGCAAGCCGGACAAACTGCGCGATTACCTGCTCTTTGCCCAGCGTGCGACTGCGATGACGCCGGACGCATTCAAGGCAACTGCTGCCACGGAGATGTTTCGCGAGAGCGTGGCGACAAAGTGGCGCGACTTCCTCACGACCTACGCGCTGGTGCCGCAACCGCACCCAGTCATGCTCGCGTGGACAGAGTTTGCCAAGCTACTGGAGCCTGAATTCGCAGCGAAGGCACCCGAGCTAGCCCAACGCCTCGCCAAACCGGAGAGCGGTGCCAATGAAGTGCTGCGCAATGAGCTCGCCAAGCGGCCACCAATGAAAAGCTTTGGTGAAGTGGCCGCTCTCTATCAGGAGGTGTTCCTCGCCTGCGTCAGCGGTCTCGTGCCGGAGAATCCGCCGTGGTTGGAAATGCGCGGACTACTGCAAACTCCCACGTCGCCGATGTCGGTGCCTGCGGATGGCATCGACCAGTTTTTCAACGTGAAGGACAGCCTGCGCATGCAGGAGATTGATAATGAGATCAAGAAGCTCGCTGTCGAAGATCCCGGCGCACCCATCCGCGCCATGACCATGCAGGATCGTCCGCAACCAGCGGATGTGAACATCTTCATTCGTGGCAATCCGGCACGTCAGGGAGCACTCGCACCACGCGGCTTCCTGACGATGTTTGGCGGGCAAAAGTTCTCGAAGGGCAGCGGGAGGCTGGAGCTGGCACAGAGCATAACCAACAAGGAAAATCCGCTCACCGCCCGCGTGATGGTGAACCGCGTGTGGATGCTGCACTTTGGCAAGCCTCTGGTGAGCCTGCCTAGCGACTTTGGCATGCAGACGCCGAAGCCCGAACAGGCGGAGCTGCTCGATTACCTCGCCACCACCTTCATGCAGGAAGGCTGGAGCTTGAAGAAGCTGCAACGCCTCATCCTGAACTCACGCACCTACCAGCAGAGTTGCACCAGCACACCAGACAAAGACGTGAAGGACGCGGAGAACGCCCTGCTCTCGCGCTTTAACCGCCTGCGGCTCGACTACGAGCAGATGCGTGACTCCACGCTCGCCGTCTGCGGCTCGCTCAATGTCGCGAATGCAGGTGGACGCGCCACACCACTCGCCGCGCCGGAGGTGGACACCCGCCGCAGCCTCTACCTCTTCATTGACCGTGAAGTGCAGGCGAGCGTGCCCGCCATGTTTGACTTTGCGAATCCTGACATACACAGCCCTCAGCGCTCCGTCACGACTGTACCGCAGCAGGCCTTGTTCCTCATCAACTCGCCCTTCATCCAAGCGCAGTCGGGCAAACTCGCTGCCACGCTCCAGGCCAGCACCGGAGGTGTCGTGGATGCCCGCACCCTTGAGGCGCTGTATCACCGTGTGCTGCTGCGCGGGCCCAAGCCGGACGAGGCCGAGATGGCACTGCGCTTTGTGAACAGCGCCCCTGCCACACCAGCTCCCGCACCGCAAAGCCCGCTCGCCCAGCTCGCGCAGGTGCTCCTGATCGGCAATGAGTTCCAGTTTTCTGATTAACTCTTCTCCAACACTTCGCGCCCTATGTTGCACCCCTCTTCCCTCACTCGCCGCGAAATGCTCGACCGCATCGGCATGGGCTTGGGTGCCTTGGGTCTGGGCGATCTACTCGCGGACACATCTTCCATTTCACTGAACCCGCTCGCCGCGCGGCAGCCGCCGCTGCCTGCCAGGGCGAAACGCGTGGTGCATCTGTTCATGAACGGCGGTCCATCGCATCTGGACACCTTCGATCCGAAGCCCTCTCTCGATAAACATGACGGCAAGGCCATTCCCTCGCCGTTGAAGACCGAGCGTCCGACAGGTGCGGGCCTGAAGTCGCCGTATGCGTTTCAAAAATACGGCAAAAGCGGTATCGAGGTCAGCGAGCTGTTCGCCAAGACCGCGCAGCACGCGGACGACCTCTGCATCATCCGCTCCATGCATACGGACCTGCCAAACCACGAGCCATCGCTCGGTTTGCTCAACTGTGGCGAGGCGCGGCTCAATCGTCCCAGCCTCGGCTCTTGGATCACCTACGGCCTCGGCTCCATGAATCAAAACCTGCCCGGCTACATCGCCATGTGCCCTGGCGGCATGCCCATCCGCCGCACGAAGAACTGGCAGGCAGGCTTTCTCCCCAGCGCCTTTCAAGGAGCCTACGTCAACACCGACCACGAGAGCGTGGACAAGCTCGTCGAGTTCATCCGCAACGGAGCGCTCGATAGCAAACGCCAGCGTGAGCAGCTCGACTTGTTGCTGGCCTTCAATCAGCGCCACCTCGCCGAGCGCCAAAAGGACACGCAGCTCGAAGCCCGCATCCAGAGCTTCGAACTCGCCTACCGCATGCAGATGGAGGCCAGCGATGCCTTTGACATCATGAAGGAGCCGGAGGCCGTTCGTCAGATGTATGGCGTGAAGCCCGGCCCTGAAGGTTCCTTCGCCCGCCAGTGCCTCATCGCGCGTCGATTGCTTGAGCGCGGCGTGCGCTTCCTCCAACTCTGGACCGGCGATGGTCAGCCCTGGGACAATCACGACGATGTGCTCGACCACAAGCCGCTCGCCGCCAAGGTGGACCAGCCCATCGCCGCGTTGCTCACCGATTTGAAACAACGCGGCCTCTTTGATGAAACACTGGTCATCTGGGGTGGTGAGTTTGGCCGCACCCCCGTCGTCGAACTGCCCACGCCCGGCCTCAACGCAGGCAAACAACGCGGGCGCGACCACAACCCCTACGGCTTCACCACTTGGCTCGCTGGAGGTGGCGTGAAGCGCGGTCACATCCACGGTGCGACTGATGAGTTCGGTTTCGCCGCCGCCGAAAAGCCCGTCCACATCCGCGATCTCCACGCCACCATCCTCCATCTGCTCGGCTTCGATCACCACAAGTTCACCTACCGCTACACTGGCCTCGACTACCGCCTCACCGGCGTCGAGGAGGGCCCGAAAGTTGTCTCGGAGCTGTTGGCGTAAGTTTACAGCTCTTTCGCCGGCAGCGCCAGCCATACGCCAGCGTGGGCTTTGCTCTGATCACCGACTTCATCCCACCTGAATGGCTTTGGGTCACGGCGCTGGTGGCGCTGGTGGCGCTGGTGGCGCTGGTGGCGCTGGTGGCGCTGATCGCCGCTGTGTCTCCGCAATTCTCACTCGAAAGCCGGGATCGCGACTTTTAAGGCGCGGATGCCTGGCCTTCTATTGCATTTCTATCGCTGATGGGCCGGGCGGAAGGTTGATCGAAGTGAGCGCTGAAAATCAGTGGCCACTTTTTGGAGTGGCGACGAATCGGAGCCTTTGATGCGGAGGAATCGTCGGCTCTCCATCCTATCAGGTCGTCACACCAACCGGTCCTTCAGTGCGCGAGCGACGGCGGCGGCGCGGCTGTGGACGCCGAGTTTGGTGAAGAGATTGCGCGTGTGCGTGCTGGTGGTGTGAATGCTGACCTGGAGACGGTCCGCGATTTCTTTGGCAGTGAGGCCTTCGACGAGGAGGGCTAGTAGATCATGCTCGCGTGGCGACAGCGAAACGGGCTGCGCGGTTGGCTTGGTGAGTTTGGCGAGCATTTTCACCACGCTGGCGGCGACTTTCGGCGACATGGGCGAGCCGCCTTGCGAGGCTTCGATGATGGCCTCGACGACGGTTTCAGCGCGGGAGGTCTTCAGGAGGTAGCCGCTGGCACCAGCACTGATGGCTCGGCTGATTTTTTCCTCGTCCTCAAACACGGTGAGGATGACGATGCGGCAGTCGGGGGCGATTTTGTGGACATCGCTGATGATTTCGAGGCCACTGCGACCGGGCAGACCGACATCAAGGAGCAACACGTCGGGTTTTTGATCAGAAGAGGCACTTTTCAACGCGGCGAGCATGGTTTCGGCATTGGCAAACGCAGGCGCGGCGGCGAGGCCGCGCTCCGGTGCGCAAAGGCGCTGCAAAGAACGGCGGAAGGTGTCGTGGTCCTCGACGATCCAGGTCTGAATCAGAGTTGCAGGTTTCATGTTTCAGGTTTTCGCCAGCGGTGACCGTGCGGCACGTCGAGGGTGATTGAAGTACCGCCGCCGTGCTTTGTGAGGATTTGCAGATTCGCTTTCATCACAGCGGCGCGTTCTCGCAGGTTGCCGAGGCCGTGGCCGCTGGAGGATTGGGCGGTGTCGAAGCCGAGACCGTTGTCGGTGATCTCGACGCGGAGGCCGTTGGTGCTCGGCGCGAGGTGGAAGCGCACGCTCGTGGCCTGCGCGTGCTTGGCGATGTTGTGGAGGACTTCTTTGCAGAACAGGTACAACTCGCGGCGCGTCTCGATGTCGGGTTCGAGCGTCAAGGGTGCGGCAGGCAGGGCGCAATCGAGCGTGTGATGGCGCAGGAGGCGCTCGGTGAGGCGGTGGAGGACATCATGCCAATCGTTTTCGGCCTCGGAGCGGCGGGTGCTGATGAGATCGACCATGTCGCGCATGGAGTCGGCGGTTTCAGCGGCGACGCGCTCAATCTCGGCGATGTCGGCTCGCATGGAATCGGGGGTGGCATCAGATTGTGCGGCGAAGGAACACATCAACGTGATGCTACCAAGATTGGAGCCGATCTCGTCATGCAGATCACGCGCGAGTTTGTCATGCAGGCGCTGCGCGTCACGGCGGCGATGCAGATGCTGCCGCCAGAAGAGGAGGCCAAAGAGCAGGGTGAGTCCGCCTACGCTGCCGACGCTGCCATAGACGAGCTGGTGCTGCGAACGCTCAACGAGTGCGTCGCGTTGTGACCTCAGCTCATCACGCTCGCGCTCGAGTCTTTGCCGTGTTTCGAGCTGCGCGAACCATTCAGACAGCGAGATGAGGCGTCCGCCTTCGGTGAGGCCGTCGTTGAGGGCGGCGAGGCTCCAGTTTGCAGCATCATCGCCAGTGAGCACATCGCTGGCGGAGAATTGGCCGCGCTGGGCGATGTTTTGGCCGCCGCTGAAGGCCTGAAACTCAGCGAGGGCGAAGACGTGGTCGCCTTTGCGATACCAGAGCTGTTTGGTCGTGATGCGGACGAATTTCGCAGGCGTTCGACGCGTTGGGATGCAGACGAGATTCATGCCGGGTGCTGGCTGATATTTGTCCGTGACCTCATGTAGCAGCACGGCGTCGCTGAAATCTTCCTTCGTGGCGGCCTCTACCTTGAAGGTGACGGGGAAGCCGTAATCGAACCACAGCGGCACGTCTTTGCGGCGCACAGGTACGAGGCGGATCTCATCGAGCGGCATGACTTCCGGCAGCGTGAGCGTGAGCGTTTTTTCGGCATCGGCCTTGTTGGAGACGGCGCTGTGAAATCCGAGGGTGCCGCCGCTTTGCGGAGCCACAGGAAGACCGAGCGGCGTGGTCATGTCGATGAGATTCAGCCGTGTCCAGGCACGTGGCGCGTTGCGGGAGCTGGAACTGGTAACGGTGGCGTCGAGCGAGAGATTGCGATCCCCAGAAAGCACGAGCATCTCGGCCATGGCGAGGATTTCCGGGCCATCGACCGACCACGGGTCGGTGGCGGTGAAGCGTGTGCGTTTGATGCGACGAGGGTCAAATCGCGCGACGACGGGAAAGCAGCCAGGATTGCGGAAATCTGACGCGGTCTGATCCAAGATGACATGCGGCTGATTTTGCTCATCGAAGACCTCCAGCTTGAAGCGCACGGGAAAGCCGTAGCCAGCCACGACGGCGTTCGCGCCCTTGGCGAGCGGCGGCACGAGCACGATGCTATCCACAGTGGCGGCCTCTTTGAGCGTGAGCTCGAACCAGCGCACGTCCTCCTCAGTGGTGTAGCCGGTCTTCAGCCCGATGCGGAGGCAACTGTTGATGAGCATGAGCTCTGGCAGTGTGGCGAGCTGCTGCTCATGCGCGTAGATGTCGATGGTGAGTGTTTCCAGCTCCGACCAAGACCAGAAGGCGAGACGCTCCACCCAGCGCGAGTCCGCGCCTTGGACGGAAGAGAATGACGAAATCAGAATGACGAAGGACGAAACAAGCCAGAATGACGAAGGACGCCGCGCGAAGGCGCGAGGCGTTCTTTTCGTGCTGGGTGGAGGTCTGAGCATCCGAACGCAGACATTCATTCGTCATTCGGAATTCGCCATTCGTCATTTTCTTCTCCTGCCTCACCTATTTTGGTGAGATGACTGAGACGCCTCATGGCGCACGATCTGCGTCGTCTAACAACCGGCTACCACACACATGAAAACCCTGATCACACGCCTGCTTTGCTTCACCGTCATCTGCGCCTGCATCCCGGCCTTGGCACAGGATGAAGCGAAACCGAAAACGACGACGAAATTTGTCGTGCCACCGGATGTGAACGGCAACAAGACGGTCATCGAGCTGCCGCAGACTCGGCGACCGATCAAGGTAGGCGTTTACAGTGGTCCCGGCGCTCCGCAGAGCAGCGTGGACGCGGTGGTCAAGGTGATAAAGCCTTTCACCGAGGCCACGACGGTCATCCTCTCTGGCGAGGAGATCGGCACGCTGAACCTCAGCGCGTATGATGTGCTCGTTTTTCCAGGCGGCAGCGGCTCCGGGCAGTCGAAGGGGATTGGCGAGGCCGGATTGAAGAATGTGCGTGAGTTTGTGGGCAACGGCGGCGGCTATGTGGGCATCTGTGCAGGGGCTTATCTGGCGTGCTCGAATTTTTCGTGGGGACTCGGCATTCTGAACGCGGGCACGGTTTCCAGCAAATGGCGGCGGGGGCAGGCGATCCTCGATCTGGAGATGACGGAGGCGGGCAAGCCGCTGCTAGGCGATGTGCCGGGCGTTTTCAAAGTGCGCTACAACAACGGGCCGATCCTGAAACCCTGGACCCGCACCGATCTGCCCGCTTACACGCCGCTGACGCTGTTCCGCACCGAGGTGGCGAAAAATGACACGCCGGTGGGCGTGCAGGTCAATTCAGCGGCGCAGGCCATCGGCACCTTTGGCAAAGGCCGCGTGTTCGTCTCCAGCCCGCATCCCGAAGGTACGCCGGGCTTGGAAAACCTCATCCCACGCGGTGTTTTCTGGGCCGCAGGTGACAAGAAAGAAAACGTGCTGCCATGATCCTGCGTATCTTCGCCTTCACCTTCGCGCTGCTCGGTGCCGCGCAGGCGCAGAACGCCTACAAGTCGCCCTACAGCGTGAAATTTTCCTTCCCCGAGGAGGAACTCATCGGGGACCTGCTCAAAGGGCCGCGTTCGGATTGGAAAGATCATGCCACCGTGCCTTTTCGTGATTGGTACAACCCTTTGAATCAAACGCGCTGGGGCTACTGGGGCCCGGCGATGCGGCATTTCAATCCACCGGCGGGTTTGACAAAGAAAACGCCGCAGTGGTCGCGCGAGCGCGTAATCGCCACGGGCATGCGCTTCATCGGTTACAGCTATCAGCATCATCATGTGCCAGACTGGGAACCGCCCGCCGACTGGCCGCGTGATCCTGAGCAAAAGACGCCGGTGGGGAAAGGGGTGGATTGCAGCAACTTCACCGGCTTCGTGTACAATCTCGCTCTCGGCATACTGCCATCCACCGGGATCAAAACGCAGGCGGAAATGACCGATGCCGCCGGTCCTGGCGCAGGCCGCAGCGTGCCAGTGAAGCGCGTCGGGCTGCCGAAAAGCCACGAGGATTTTTCCAAGGAGCTGCTCACCGGCGATTTGCTCTTTGTGAAGAGCAACAAAGGCAGCATTTCGCATGTCGTGCTCTGGGTCGGCCAGATCGGCAACTCTCCCGAAAGTCTGCCCCTGATCCTCGACAGCACCGGCAGCGGAGCGACGGACTCGAACGGCGAAACCATCCCAGATGGCGTGCAACTTCGTCCTTTTAAGCGCACGACCTGGTATTTCACCCAGGCCAGCCATGTGCTGCGCATCATCCCGGAGGACTCCTAGCGTTCATGAAGCTCCTGTGCGCCATTGTTGTCTTTGGCATGGTCTTCAGCGGTCATGCGGAAGATCTGGCGCCGGGAAACAGCGTCTTCGGACAGCGCAACTTCATCGAATACATCCCCGGCGAGCTGCCGCTCGTCATCGCCGCGCCGCATGGCGGCCGGTTGACGCCTGAGGAAATTCCAAACCGCACCAACGGTGTGACGGACATCGACGCGAACACACAGGAGCTTGCACGCACGATTGCGGCGGTCGTTCATGCGGAAACAGGCCGTCACATCCATCTCGTGGTGTGTAGGCTCCATCGCAGCAAGCTGGATGCGAACCGTGATCTCGCCGAGGCCACGCAGGGCAATGAATTGGCAGTCCAGGCGTGGAAGGAGCATCATGCGTTCATCGAAACCGCCTGTGAAGCGGCGGTGAGGCAGTTTGGCGTGGCGTTTTTGATCGACCTGCATGGTCACGGGCATGCTGATCCGCGCGTGGAGCTGGGTTATCTGCACAATGCGCTCGATCTGGCGGACTGTGAGGAAGCGCTCAATGAATCGAGCTATGTGAAGACCAGCAGCCTGCGGTGGATCGTTGAGCGCAGCGATTTAAGTCACGTTGACCTCCTGCGCGGCCCGCTAAGCCTCGGTGCGCTGCTTGAGGCGCGTGGATTCCCCGCCACGCCAAGTCCGCGCATGCCCGTGCCGACCGAACCGTTCTTCCGCGGCGGCTACACCGTGGTGCGTCACTGCCAGAGTGACAAAAACGTCACCGGGTTGCAGATCGAGGCCAATCGCCCGCGTCTGCGCGACACCCCAGAAAACCGACTGCGTTTCGCCCGGGCTCTCGTCGGCAGTTTGAGCCAGTATATCAGCATTCATCTCGGCATTGAAATAGAGCCGTCATCTGCTGCTTCGGAGTGATGCTGGCGGGGAAAAGGCGCTTTCGAAATACCCTCACCTAAACTAGTGAGGACGAGGAGAAGCGGTCGGCACAGAAGCTGCATACGGGGAGTACTTGATCATCCCCTACAAAATCCCCCCTCTGATCAGCGTCAGTCGCCACCCCGCGACGGGCCTGGTGACGATCGAGCCATGAAAGCCTCGTTAAAGTTCTCCGCCAAGCATTTACCGTTACTTTTGAGCCCTCGCTGTGCGTTTGTGAAGGCGAACCGAGCTTTACTCTCAGCCCTCTTCATCAGTGCCTTTTGGCCGTGCTTGGCGCAGGCTCAAACTCTTACCACATGGGATGGAGGAACTACGGGCGCGGGAACTTCATGGGCGATGAGCGAAAACTGGCTTGGCGATGGGCTGCCTGGGAATGCGGCGAACTCCAACGTGCTGATCGACAATCGCAGCACCGCAGGCACGATCACCACGATGTCCATCAGCGCCAACCGGACACTGGGATCCATCACCTTTGACAACGTCAATTCGGTGCTCGCATCCACGTTGAACATTGATACCAACGGTAGTGGAACCATTGCCCGCTCTCTGACTCTGCATGGGGGAGTGACGTTGCAAAACTCGAATACCACGGTCGCGTTTCGAGGCAGCAACGGTGTGCTCTCCGTCGTGCTCGGTGCCAACAACGTGTTCTCGGCCAGCAGCGGCTCTTATCTTCAGTTCAACTCAGGAGTGGTCATCAGCGGCGAGTTTGGTGTCACCATCGCAGGGGCTGGCAATGTGGGGATCAACTCACCCAGCACGTTTACCGGAGGTGTCACCGTGCAGAGCGGCTCAACTTTGCGCATCGGCGCAAGCCTGCAGAACAACTCATCCAGCAGCACGGTGAGTGGGGGTGTCTTGGTGAGTGGACAGGCCGGCACTGGCACTCTGGCAATGCAGAGCGGGTCCACGCTTTTGTCGGGTGGTGCCGGGCAGCGTTCGCTCCAGAACAGCCTCACGCTGAACGGGGCTGTCACCTTTGGAGCGAGCTCTACGTTCACGGGCGCTCTGGTGTTTAACTCGAGCATCGGCACGGGTACGGGTGAAACGATGACCACTCCAAACACGATCACGCTGCTGGGGAACACCACGGTGACAATTCATGTCACCACTTCCTTTTTCAATGTCATGAGTGGCACCTTCAGCCTGACCAAACAGGGCACGGGCAGCCTGCGGGTCAGCGCCACCAACACTTACAGTGGCGGCACGACCGTGGCTTCAGGCACCCTGGAGTTTGGCCGCACATCATCGCTGGGGACTGGCACCGTCATGCTTGGAAGCAGCGGTGGTGGAAACGCTTCTTTGCTGAACTACCTCGGTGGCTGGACCCTGTCCAACAACGTCATCGTGGCAGCGGACAGCGGTGGCACGCTTACCTTGGGTTACACCAGCGGCGCTGATTTCAGCGGCATTTTTGAAGGGACCATCACACTGAATGATCACCTGACTCTTCGTAGTGATGCAGTGAGTGGCTTTGCCATGCGAATCACCGGTGCCATCAGCGGGGCTTATAATTTGACGAAGACCGGCGCCGGCATGGTGCGTATCGAAGCAAACAACACGGGCTACTCCGGCACGACGACGATCTCGGCAGGGACGCTGCAATTGGGTTCCTTTG
>CAXNGR010000013.1:0-14959 GCA_964201265.1 Verrucomicrobiaceae bacterium | reverse complement strand
AGGCAGGTGTTTTTCCTGCCGGGGCGGCAGGATCGGGTCTGCCGGGTCCGAAACGATGTGTTTTCGTGCCGTGAGCCAGCGGAAGAAGATTTTCACCGCGATCAGCTCGATCCGCGCCGAGGACGCGGCGATGCCGTCCTTCTTCCGCTGCGCCAAAAATCCGGCAATGTGCTCCGTCGTCACTGTGGCAGGCATTTCAGACTGATGCTTTTCTTTGAACCACGAGGCAAAGGCCTCCAGAAACCGGCGCACGAGCACCTGGTAGTTCACGGACAGGCCGCGCTCGGTCGCCAGATGAAGAATGAAGCCGTCGATGAGTTCCAGCACGCCGCCAGCATGGCACGGCATCGGATGATGACAAAAAGTCATTGCCGTCCGGCATCGGGGGCGGCAAAGATGCCGGATTATGGCCTCCTACAACAAAGTCATGCTCATGGGCAACCTCACCCGCGACCCGGAAGTGCGCTACACGCCCAAGGGCAGCGCCGTCTGCGACATCGGTCTCGCCGTGAACCGCGTGTACAGCTCTGAAAGTGGCGAGAAGGTGGAGGAAGTGACCTTCGTCGATGTGGTGCTTTGGGGAAAGACCGCCGAGCTGGCTGGCAAATACCTGCACAAAGGCCGTCCCGTCTTCATTGAAGGCCGTCTGCAAATGGACTCCTGGGAAGACAAAGCCACCGGCCAGAAGCGCACCCGTCTGAAAGTGGTGGGAGAGCAGATGCAGTTCCTTGGCAGTCCGCAGGGCGGTGACCGTCCTGCTGGCGGCGGTGGTGGTGGCGATGAAGAAGGCGGTGGCTACTCTGGTGGCGGTGGAGGAGGTGGCGGTTACAATCGCCCCGCAGCCCGTCCTGCCCAGCGCCCCGCTCCCGCGCAGCAGCGCCCGGCCCAGCGTCCCGCCCCAGCCCAGCAGAATGACGATTTCGGCGAAGGTCCGATCACAGACGGCATGGAAGACGATGACATTCCGTTTTGATGCATCGTCGATGGTTCACCTTTGATGGGTGTCCGGGCGCACTTGTTTGAGCCAGGTATCCGCCGCCTTGGCATCTTTGTTATGCCACTCTCGATGCACAAGCCAGACAGCATCGAAGGGATTATCGCAGGTGTGCAGCCGTTCCGGGCTGGCCTCCAGCCAGGCTTTCGCATCCAGCG
Organism: Verrucomicrobiaceae bacterium; assembly: GCA_964201265.1. Classification (GTDB taxonomy): domain Bacteria; phylum Verrucomicrobiota; class Verrucomicrobiia; order Verrucomicrobiales; family Verrucomicrobiaceae; genus Prosthecobacter. Next base: position 13,807 of record CAXNGR010000013.1, on the reverse strand, counting down.
GCGCAAAGGCTGCCAGCCTTTCGAGGGCCGGTTTGGCAGCCTCCCAATTCCACCATTTCAAGCCACAGCACATTTCCTGGTCTGCTGGAGGCGGCGGTTGACGCGCATCATACTCCACGATGAGGCTGAGCATCTCCAGCCCTGCCTTGGCAGTCATGAAGGAATTCGAGAATGCTTCAAAAGCCTGCGGCTGCCATTTCAGCGGGAGTATTTGAATTTTGCGCAGTGCTTCGACATCGTTTTGCCGCGTCCAGCCAAGCGCTAGGTTCTCGGTGATCTCGCCACAGTCGTAGTAAAGATGGCGTGGAGAGCGCGAACCCATGGAGCGGGAATTCAAGGCATCCTGCGAAAGCATGCCTGAGTGAATGAGTTCGTGGAGCCGGGACAGCACCTCGTCAGGAAACCGTAGCGCAGCCTCACGAAATAGCTGAACGAGCATGCAACGGCGCGTCATGGATGGCAGATCCGCCTTCCAGACGAATTCCTCGCACGAGGGCCAGTCACGCATGACCCAGCACTCGATCAGGTCGTTGGCAAACACGGACATTGCCCCATGTTCCATCTGCAAGTGTGCCAGCAGTACCGCTTTGAGCTGCGCGGGTTCGGCATCAATCATCCAACGCAAGGATTTCAGGCCCGTCAGACGCTCTCCAGGATCATCCGCTTTCACGGCCATGTGATGCTGTCGCTCAAGCTCTTTGCTCAGTTCAATGTCTTCTGACCGAGCGCTATGTCTGGACCGCTCCTCAGCCACATCGAATCCGCTCATCATCCATGATGGGATGTTCCCGTCATCGTCAGAGATAAAAGGTGAAGTGGCTTCATTCTCGACCGGCATTTCTTCAGGTCTGATCTGCGAGATCACGCGGGCAAGCACTCCCGGCCGGCTGGGGACATCAGGGAGCACTCGTGCGATGAACGCGTCGTCAACTCGCGGCAAGAATGGCTTTTGCTTGTAGTAACTGCGGTCGAGCGCCTGCACAAGAATGGCCTCACGGTCAACCAAGGGCAGGCGCGACATCCACTCTCCAATGATCACACGACTGTTTCGCTCGTTCGTGTCCTGCGGCTCGTTTTCAAGCAATCGGGCGACGACGGTGATCATGCCTTCTCTTCTGGAATGTCCAGCCAGCCATGCGAGCGCCGCTGCCATGTTGCGAAAGCCGTCGCCTGCAATGGCGTGAGTGCATGAGAAAAGGGAATCGACCGCATCCTGGCTGGCCTTGCCTTGTTGAGCCATCAACCAATCCGCTGCGGCCATGGGATCAGTCTTTGCCCAGACTTGGAACAAGCCGCGACGAACATCACTGATGTGCCAGTCTTCAGCCGAAGTGGACTGACGGTTCGTGCCTGCCGGATACCTTTTCTCGATCCATGCCCGTGTCTTGTGAAGATCTTCGCGGGCGGCAGCCAGAACCAGGTCCTCGCAGAGGTGAGGTTGCTTTTTGTTTTCGCGGATGAGTGGTTTCTCGTGGCTGGTGAACCGATCGAGCAGGGCGATCCGCTCGTTCACCGTTGTGGCCGCCATGACAAATCCTTCAAACACGGCCGCCGCCATTTCATCAGGATGCGACAGGGTGGCAAGCCTGTGCAGCGCCTGGACGCCCTCGTCACGAAACCATGCCCGCCCTGCCTCCCGCATGACGGGAAACACAACCCAGCTCACACTGCTATTCCGATCCTTGTTGGGTGGAATCGTTGCTTGGATGAAGGCATAGGCGCGCTCTGGCTGCGTTTGAGCCATAAAGCCATAGACCGCAGGAGCAGCGTCCTCGAAGAGGTAGTCACCCCGGAGATCATCCAGCATTTGCAATGCCCTCGCCTCGTCCTTGTCGGTCAGTTGTCTCCAAGACATCCGCACGAAGGGATTGCGAGCGCCTTCTTTGAGCCATGCATCAAGAGCTGCCGCCAGCAGATCGGTGTCGGCATGCAGAATCGCCTCCAGAGCATGCGTCTGCTTCCGAAGGCGGTCAGCAACGCTCCGGGCCTCGTTCGCGTCGTCGAGCCATTGCAAAAACTCGCGTCCACTGGCGGGCAATTTCTCTGCCGTCTGACTGAAGGCATGCGATGCCCAAAGCAGCACGACGACACGCATGAGCCTGGTCAGGAGCGAGTTCACAAAATGAAAATGCCTGACCGGGGCGCAGAAGTCGAGTTTGTAGTTCAGTCTTCAGTTTGTTCAAAAGTGCTCGCGGCGGTTGCCGATCCGCTAGATTTGGGGAATGAGCGCTCCCATTTTAGCCCCTTGCCTCTGCTGATACCAAATTGACCAAATAATCGTGGTATTATTGGGGTTGATGCTGTAAGAGGCCCCATGGCACGAAGACCCATCCAACTGGGGCGGCCCGAACTGGCCGCCGAGATTGCCGAGCGTTACCGCAAAGCGAAGACCGGCTGGCAGAAGACGCGCTTATTGTGCGCGAAGCTCGCCAGCGAAGGGCAGCACCAATCCGCCCAGATCGCCGCGCTCTGCGGTTGCGGCACGTCCCGCATTTTCGACTGGCTCAAGATGCTGCGTGAAGGTGGAATCGAAGGCCTGCTCCAGCGCGGCAAGCCCGGCCCCCAAACAGGAGACTTCAAGCTGCTCAAAGGCAAGCCGCGTATCAAAAAGCAGCTTCAAGAAGGCTTGCAACAAGGTCGCTGGAAGAGCTCTCCCCAGCTCAGCCGCTGGCTCAAGGAGAAGCACGGCCTGGAGGTCAAAACCAACACCGCCTTCAGTTGGTTAAAAAAAAATCGGCGGGGTGTTGCGGGTGCCACGGCCCCGGCATCCCAAGCGAGGCAGCGACGTGGAGATGGCGCAGTTCAAAGAGAGCCTGGGGCAGAAGCTTGAAGCCCTGCAACTGCCGCAGGGCACTAAGGTGAAGGTATGGGTCATGGATGAGGCCCGCTTTGGCCTGCACACCGACTTGCGCCGCGTCTGGGTGCCCAAAGGCGCATGCCCGGTGGTGGAGCGGCAGACCAAGTATGAGTGGGACTACCTCTACGGCTCGTTGGAGGTCACGGAGGGGCAGGCGCACTTCGTTCATCTACCCACGGTGAACCTCGACTGCGACGCGCTCTATCTCGAAGAACTTGCCGCCAGCGATGCAGACGCCGTGCATGTGGTCATCCGCGACAACGCTGGTTTTCATTTGCGCGACGGCGACGCGCGCCTGCCCGCCCGTGTTCGCATCGTGCCGCTGCCACCCTACAGCCCTGAACTCAACCCCTGCGAACAAGCCTGGGACGTGATCAAAGATGAAATATCCAATCATTGCTACACCAGCATCGACAAACTGCGCAATGCACTGCGGCCGAGCTTGAGACGCTTCTGGGAGGACGCAGAAGCCGTGCTCCGATTGGTTGGTCGCCCCTGGCTGCGGGATCAAGCAAACGTTTCGCATCGGGTCTAAACTCCGATTAAATCGTCAGGATGGTATGAAGAGCGGCCACAAACAACTCCCGTGGCGGCTGAAGCTTTACTTCATTCCCGAGACGATCCTGCGGCCCGATGGCGTGGCCGACCTGGGCTTCTGCGCGATTCGGCTGCTGCCAAAGAGTATGTGAAAGTTACTCCGCGCCCGGTGGATCGAGCAGCCTGCGCGGCAGGTCGCGCATGCCGTGGAGGACGCGGAAAACGTAGAGGGTGTCGCCAATCACGCGATAAAAGACGAGGTGTTTGCCAAAGGCCCCTTCCATGCGGAAGCAGCGTAGGTTCGCGAGCTTGCGGCTGCGGAAATGGCAGATGCGACCGAGATCAGGCTGTTTGCCGAGAGAGAGCGCCGTTTCCATGAATGACGACACATAACGTTCGGCGATTTCCTTGCCTGCGTGTTCGTCATACCAGATCGTCTGGAGACGGATGTCCTCCGTGGCATCTGGAGAACGCTGGATGTTCAGGCCTGGCATTGGCTGACTTTTTGATTGGAAGGCCAGCTTTGGCGGATGGATTCCCAAAAAGCGTCGTCCACTGGAAGCCACGGTCCGTCCGCCGCCTTGAGCAGTTTCGCCTCCAGTTCGGGGGATTCGTATTTGATCCCATTCTCTGAGGCATGATCCACACGCTGGTTCATTCGGTCCAGCAGCGACAGGAACTGCTCCTGCGGCAGGGCGAAGACGGCGTCTTCGATTTGGGCGACGGTGCTCATGTCACGAGAATACGATTTCGCTCACGAGATGCAAGCAAAGCGCTAGTTGCGCAGACTGGGGGCCGTTTGGATAGCTCTCCACAGGCCAAGCCTGAACTACGAACCATGAAACCAGCCATCCTCCTCGCCTTCCTCGTCAGCGCCTCGCTGTTCGCTCAAACCGCCGCGCCCAAGGCTCCGGCCAAACCAAAGGGCCCGACGGTGCCTGCCGATGCACAATGGCATGATGTGACGACCTGGGGTGTCGAAGGCCGAGGCTGGGGCGATCAGGAGCGGAAGCGTTGGTTTGATCGTTTCCCGGCGAAGGCGGAGAAGACGGTGACGCCCGCCGTTTGGAGCCTGAGCCGCGATTCGGCGGGCATGATGGTGCGCTTCAAGACGAACGCGAAGGCGATTTACTGCCGCTACGACCTCGCCAAGGCCAATCTGGCCCTGCCTGCGATGCCGGCGACGGGTGTGAGCGGCCTTGATCTGTATGCGCGTGATGACAAAGGCCAGTGGCGCTGGGTGGCGTGCCCGAAACCGGCGGCGCAGCATGTGGAAGCCGTTTTGATCAGCGATCTCGCTCCGGGCGAGCATGAATTCGCCGCCTACCTGCCGCTCTACAACGGCATCGAGAAACTGGAGATTGGCGTGCCTGCGGGTGCGAAGTTTGAAGGGCAGGCTCCGCGCCAGAAGCCCATCGTGTTTTACGGCACCTCCATCACGCATGGTGCCAACGCTTCGCGCCCAGGCATGGTTCATACGGCCATCTTGGGCCGTCGGTTGGATCGTCCCGTCATCAACATCGGCTTCTCCGGCAACGGCCGCATGGATGCCGCCGTGGGTGATCTGATCAACGAGCTCGGTGCTTCTGCCATCGTCATCGACTGTTGCCCGAACATGCAACCGGCGGACGTCACGGCCAAATGCGTGCCGCTGGTGAAGCAACTGCGCTCCAAACACGCCAAGACCCCGATCATCCTCGTCGAAGACCGCCGCTTCACGAACTCCTGGATCACCCCAGCGAAGGCCAAATTCCACGACGACAACCACGCCGCGCTCAAGGCCGCCTACGAGCAGCTCAAGGCTGAAAACGTGGCCAATCTCCACTATATCAGCGGAGACGCGCTCTACGGCACCGACGCCGAAGGCGCGAACGATGCCTCCCATGCCACCGACCTTGGCTTCATGCGCCAGGCGGATGTGTTTGAGCCGGTGCTGCGTGCGGCACTGAAGTGAAGCAGCATGGCGCACACAGTTAGCGCAATTTGAGCTTGTAATCCGGCACTCGGCCAAAATACCGTGAAACCCAGTCACAGGCGTCCATAAATGGAATGTGAAACCATTCCTTTTTGGGTTTGACCCTGAAATCGGCAAACGCCCTGAAAAGACACTGCTCATGGGAGTGGGCTGAATCGCACTCGAAGTAGAACGCATATACCAGAGTGCCGGCGCAAGCAGTCTGTGAGTTCAAGCTGCGCAGACGAAGCTTGAGATTTCGCGTATGCCCCAGTTTAACGATTTTCGGATTAAGCTTGTCAGCAATTCCATAAACATAGCCATGTGATGTCTTGCCTTTCGGCACATCACTGGCCGAATACGGAATCAGGCTGTTTATCGACTTAAAACCAGAAACTCTCATCGTAAAGAATTGTGCGATAACTATTGGGTGCCACAACGGCCATCGATTCAGACTTCACTTCCCGATCTTGTACAACGCCTTGTCCGTGCGGAGGAGCAGGGCGCTGCCATCGGCGATGGGGCTGGCCATGAGGGAGCCGTCGAGGGTGTTTTGAGAGAGGATTTTGAATTCCTTGGCGGCGGCGATGACGGTGACGACACCTTCGCGGCTGCTGAAGTAGAGTTTGCCGTCCGCGAGAATCGGCGAGGCGCTGAACTTGCCGCCGATGCGTTCGCGGTAGAAGGCCTCGCCGGTTTTCACGTCCACACAGCTCACGATGCCGCCGTCATCCACGTAGAAGAGCAGGCTGCCGTGCAGCACGGGCGAGCACATCTTCGGCGCGTTCTTGTTGTTCCGCCAGGCGACTTCGGGCGTCTTCACACCGACGTGTTTGAGCGCGATGACGGCTGATTTGCCGAAAGCGGTGCTGAAATAGATCTGCTGATCATCGGCGACGGGTACGGTGGACATCGAGAAGCCGAGCTCGCCGTAATGGATCTTCCACAGCTCTTGGCCGGTCTGCGGATCGTAACCGTAGATGTTGTTGGCGGCGGAGCTGACGACTTGCGGCTGGCCGTTGATGGTGACGATGAGCGGCGTGCCATAGGCTTTGCGCTGCTGCGGACGCGGGTCCATTTCGCCACTGCGGGGCGTCTTCCACGCGAGTTTGCCGGTGTTCTTGTCGAAGGCGGCGATGAACTGCTGATCGCTGCCGTCGAAATGCGCGATCAAACGATCTCCATGCAGCACGGCGGTGGAGCCGGGGCCGTTTTCGTGCATGACGTTCAGCTCCTCGTTCTTCCACAGCAGCTTCAACGTTTTCGTGTCGAGCGCGACGGTGCCAAACGAGCCGAAGTGCGCGTAAAGACGGCCTTCTTCGAGCACGGGTGTTGGTGAGGCGTAGCTGTTGAGCTGATGCGCCCACTGGGGGTCTTTGACGTTCAGCAGTTCGATGTCGTGGAGGATCTTGCCGCTGTTTCGGTCCACGCAAACGGCTCGAAGGCTCACGGAGGAAAGGACGACGAGCGGTTGGTCGCCGGTGTTCGATTCGAGGCGGCGTTTGGCTTCCTCGGGCGTGGCGACATTTTCAATCGCGGTGGTGAGCCAGATCTGATCGCCCCACATCACGGGGGTGGAGTGGCCGCGGCCCGGAAGCGGCGTCTTCCACGCGACATTACTCGTTTCGCTCCACGTTTCAGGCAGGCCTGAAGCATTGGCCTGGCCTTGGGCCGAGGGGCCGCGCCATTCAGGCCAGTTGTCAGCGTAGGAGACGGAGGTCAGAACAAGAAGCGGAAGGAGAATGCGGTGGATCATGAGCGAAAAAAAACGTGACAAGCGGCGGCGAACTGTCTTTCACTGCGAATCATCATGCGCACGCTGTTTTTTCATCTGTTTGTGGCCGCCACGCTTCACGCGCAGACACCCGCGCTTGAACAACTCATCGAGGTGCGCTCCGGCACGCTGCCGATCATCCTCACGGTGCCGCACGGCGGTACGCTGAAGCCGGAGAACGTGCTGGCGCGTCGCTACGGCGTCACGGGCATGGATGCTAACACCGCGCCGCTGTCCGAGATGATCATTGAGGAGCTGGAGTCACTCTACGGTGGCAAACCGCATGCGATTTTTGCCCGCTTGCACCGCTCACGGCTCGATCCCAACCGTGACATCAAAGAAGCCGCGCAGGGAGAGCCGACGGCGGAGGCGGCGTGGCATCGTTTTCATGATGGCACCAAGAAAGCCTGCGATGCGGTGATGAAAAAGCACGGCTATGGCCTGCTCCTGGACATTCACGGCCACCGCCACATCGACCAGCGGGTGGAGCTGGGTTATTTGATCAAGGGCGAGCAACTCAAGGCCACCGACACCGAAATGAATGCGGATGCGGTGCTGATCGCCAGCACGAGCATCCGCGATCTGGACAAGCGTTCACCGCAGAGTTTTGCTGAGCTGGTGCGCGGCCCGCAGAGCCTCGGCGGCTTGCTGGAGTTTCGTGGTTTTCGCTGCCTGCCAAGCCCGACCAAGTCATTTCCTGGCGTTCTGGCGGGATACTTCAGCGGGGCCTACGACATCACCGCGCATGGTTCGCGCGACAGTGGCACGGTGAGCGCGATTCAGGTGGAATGCCCATGGAACAACGTGCGCGACCGCCCTGAAAACCAGCGTCGCTTTGCCAAGGCGCTGGCGGAATCACTCGGCGTGTATTTTGAGGCACACTTTGGCCAGAAGCTGAAGTGACCGCCGCAGCTCACAAGCCGCATTTTGACCGCCGGGCCGGTTGACGCTCCGCCGCCTAGCGCGTAGCCATCGCGCCCATGAGCACCGCACGCACGCAGGGTATTTCTTTGGTGACCGCCACGGCGGTGGTGGTGGCTAACATGATCGGCACGGGTGTCTTTACCTCGCTGGGCTTTCAAGTGGGCGATCTGCCTTCCGGCTTCACCATTCTGATGCTCTGGCTGGTCGGCGGTGTGTGTGCGTTCTGCGGCGCGGTGTGCTACGGCGAGTTGGCGGCGGCGCTGCCGCGCTCCGGCGGCGAGTATCATTTCCTCTCGCGCATTTTTCATCCGGTGGTCGGTTTTCTATCTGGCTGGCTGTCAGTCACCGTGGGCTTTGCCGCTCCGATCGCACTGGCGGCGATGGCCTTTGGGAAGTACTTTTCCACCATCTTTCCACAAGCGCCGGCGACGACATGGTCGCTCGTGATGGTATGGGCCATCACGCTGGTGCATGTGGGCGGCATCCAAGTGGCCGCGAAGTTTCAAAATACGGCGACGTGGCTCAAGGTGACGCTGATTTGCGTGTTCATCGGCGCGGGTTACTGGCTGGCGACGGGGCAGGTGGTGCGGTTCACACCTGCGGCGGATGATTTGAAGCTCATCGCCAGCAGACCTTTCGCGGTGAGCCTCGTTTATGTGATGTACTCCTACGCGGGATGGAATGCGGCCACCTACATCGTCGGCGAGATCCGCAATCCGCAGCGCAATGTCCCGAAGGCCATCGCGCTCGGCACGCTGCTCGTCACCGTGCTCTATCTGGCGCTGAACGCGACTTTCCTCAATGCCGCTCCGATGAGCGAAATGGCCGGAAAACTGGATGTGGGCCACGTCGCGGCGGAGCACATCTTTGGCGTCACCGGTGGCAAGATCATGTCCGCGCTCATCTGCCTGGGGCTCGCCTCCAGCATCAGCGCTATGACGTGGCTGGGGCCGCGTGTGCTGAACACCATGGGCGAGGACATGAAAATCCTCGCACCTCTGGCAGCATGCGATGAGCGCGGCGTACCTGTCACAGGCTTGTTTGTGCAGCTTGCCATTGTCATCACTCTACTTCTTACGGCCAGCTTCAACACGGTGCTCACGGCGGTGCAGTTCAGCATCCAGCTCGGCTCGTTTGCCACGGTGGTGGGCCTCATCGTGCTGCGCATCAAACAGCCTGACCTGCCGCGTCCCTACCGCTGCTGGGGCTATCCGATCACCCCGCTGCTGTTCCTCGGCATCAGCCTGTGGATGATGGCATTCCTCATGCTGGACACAGTGACGCGGGAAGCCTCGCTGTATGGTCTGGGCCTGATTTTGCTCGGCTGGATCATTTACCTCATCTCGCCGCGTACTCCACGCACTGCATGAAAAACACCGCTGCTCTCCTGCTTCTTCTGGTCCAAACCGCGCTCTCGCAGACGCCCACACCGAATGATCAGGCGCGTTTCCTCGCCGGCCTGCCGCAGGAAGGTTCACCGCTGGCGACACTGGCCGCGCGGGGCGAGTTCAACTCGCACGCGAAGGAACTCGACGCCGCCTGGGCCGATGCCGAGGAGCGCCAGCTCCGACCGATCCGAGAATGGTCGCCACTCGGCCTGCCAGAAGCAGTGAGCGACACCTCGCCGCTGCTATACGTCTTCAGCGGGCCTGATTTCCTGCACGCGCACACGTTTTTTCCGAACGCTTCCACCTATGTGCTGGCCGCCGTCGAACCCGTCGGCCTGCCGCCAGATGTGACGAAGCTCAGCGAAGGCGAGCTCGGTGCGTCGCTGCGCAACTTGCGCAACACCTTGAACGCCTCACTTAGCTTCAGCTTCTTCATCACTGCTGACATGAAGAAGGATCTGCAGGCCACCAAGCTCACCGGCACGCTGCCCGTGCTCTATGTCTTCCTCTCTCGCTGCGGCTGCCACATTCAGAGCGTGGAAAACGTGTGGCTCGATGCCGAGGGCAAGGTGCTCACGGACAAGGAAACCAAGACGCCTGGTGCGCGCATCACCTTCCTCGGTACCCAAGGCCAGACGCAGACGCTGTACTACTTCGCCGCGAACATCGCGAGCTGGGCCTTGAAGCAAGACGCCTCCTTTCTGCGCTTCTGCGATAGCCTGGGTGCGACCAACGGCTTCACCAAGTCTGCCTCCTACCTCATGCACCTGCCGGAGTTCAACGTCATCCGCGACTACCTCCTCAACAACTGCCGCACCATGACCCAGGACGACTCTGGCATCCCCTGGCGTGATTTCCCACGCGACCGCTGGAACGTGCAGGCCTTCGGCTGGTATCCCGGGCCGATTGACTTATTCAAGCAGCATTTCCAACCCGATCTCGCCGAGTATTATCGCAACAACGAGGTCGCCATGATCCCCTTTGGCATCGGCTACCAATGGCGTCCCAAGCAGAGCACGCTGATCTATGGCGTGTCAAAGATGGTCGTGAGGAAAGCGATTCCTGTGGTCGAGGAGACGACTTCGCGCTAAGTGGGAATCCGCCACGCATGGATCATTCCGACACATCGGAAAGTGTGTTTTACATCTGGAAATGGCCGCGTTAAAACCGCTGTCTCATGACTCAGGCGCAGATTCAGATGGTCGTCCGGCTGATGCGTCGCCACCCCAGGGCGGCGGTGCTCATTTTCATCGTTTTCGCATTCATCGCGGGGCTGGAGTATTATTACGCCACCTCGCCGCCCCACCGGATCGCTTCGCTCATTAATACGGCCAAACTAGCCAGACTCGGCGAGCGTGCGGCCAATCCACGCGTGCAAAAGTATGTGGCGATTTTGGAGGAGGCGCAGCGTTCAGGCAAAGACCCTGCCGTCGTCGCTTCCGAGGCTGTGGCCATCGCGGGACTGCGTGGAGATCTGGCCAGACTGACCGCCGAGGCCATGCTGCGCAATCGAGTCATCGCGGAGCGGTTGGGATGCCTCAACGCCGCAGGACTGGAGGAAATGCGTCAGGGACGAGCGCCCACCGTGACCAAAGGCCCCTATCGCGGCGACCAATTGAGCGTTGACCACATCATTCCACTTTCTGTCATGCCGGAGTTCGACAAGGTCATCGCCAATCTCGAACTCATGCCACTGCGGATGAATGTGAAAAAGAATGCTGGCATGGGAGATCGCCAGCAGGACTTGCTGAAAAAGCTGCGGGCGGCGGGCTTGTGATTCAGACGAGAGCAGGCGTGATGTCGTACGCATCCTCTGCCATCGCCAAGAGAACAGGTATCCGAGTTTCAGCATGGGGAGTCGGAAACATCTCTTCCTGTTGATTCATTTTGAGCCAAACAACAGACGAAGCATCTGTGCGTCGTTCGGCTTCGAGTCCTTCGCTAAACGAACAATGACGAGCTTCTGCGAGGGCACGAGGTAGAGGCGCTGACCGTAGGAGCCGATGCAGGCGATGAGATCAGCAGGAGCGGCGCGGCAGAGGCAGGCGTTGCGCCAGGATTGGGCCGGCCATTTTTTGTCGAGGGTGTCTTCCACATCGACCTCGCGAGCTAATTTGGATTCGGCGGCGCGGTTGTTCCAGAATCCGAAGCCGAAGGCGCGGTTGGCGTCGCTTGGCTTGAAAGCGGAGACGATTTCCTCGTGTTTCAGCAGCCAGGAGCCGAGTTCTGACCACTGGCGGGCGGTTTGCATGAACCCGGCGGCGAGTAGCGGCGTGCCTTTGGCATCGGGAAGGTAGCGCTGCGGGCCGAGATCGAGCGGGCGGAGCACTTTGCGCTCCAGATAGCGCATGGGCGTCTGCTCTTTCTCCTGCAGCTTTCGCCTGAGCAGTTCGTGATACACCTGAAGCGACGCTGGACCGTAGATGAACGATTTGCCGGTCGTTCCGACGAGTGGAGCCTTCAAAGCGTGAGTAGTGCGGTCTTGAAAGTCGTTTTGATGCAGTCCAAACAGAGGTTCCAGGCCGCTGGTGAAGTCGAGAAGCTGCCTGATGGTGATCTTGCTGCGGCGTTGGTCGCTTTGCCATTCGGTGATCGTGTCAGCCACGCGCTCGCCCAACTTGAGCAGCCCCTCTTTTTCTGCCGCGAAGGCGGTGAGGCACCAGAAGGCCTTCGTGCCGCTATAGATGCGGTGCGGCTCGTATTTGGTGTGTCCGTTCGAATAAGACTCGTGGAGTGTTTTTCCGTTTTGCTTGATCAGCAGCGCATGACCGCCGTGAGCGATGGAATAGGCCGCCAAAGCCTGAATCCGCTCCTGGGGCAGCGTTTCCACGGCCAAGGCGACCACCGTCAAGAACAGGAATGCCAATGTGCGAACCATACGCGGAAGCTTAGCCGCAATCTCGTCATGAGAGCAAGCGCCGCTGATAAACTCGCCAACGGATTTGCGGCACGCTCAAACAGCGATGGTGGTGATGATACGCTTTGGCACCCAGGCATGAAAAAGGCGGAGCCGCATGCTGCAGCTCCGCCGGGTGGGTGAATCAAGATTACTGGCGCACTTCTTTGATGTGCTTGTCCGGCGCGGCGTCGAAGGTGGCCTTGCTGGCGGCGTCGGCAAAGGCGACCTGGCGTGAGTAGCTGACGGTGATGGACGGGTCGGCCTTTTTCTTGCTCAGCGGGCACTGGCCGGTGACGGCACCGAGGATGTTCACGAGGTAGGCCTTGGGCGTGGCGGTGAACTGGGCTTTGCAGCGATTGCAGCAGACGGCGACGGTTTTGCTGTAGTTGCTGGTGATCGCTGGGCTTGCAGGCTTGCCAGAGATCGGGCAGACAGTGTTCAGCGGCTCGGCAGCGTTCGTGAGGCCAGTGAGCAGGGCGCAGGCGGTGATGAAGCTGAGGATGTGTTTCATGATGGGCAGTGTGAAGACGACAGAAATGGCATACGAATTCACCCTCAGGCCTGCAACCGAAATTTTCCCACCTCCCAGGGCCGGGAGGCACACGAAACCAAGAGAGCGAGCTTGGAAGTGCGCTCTACTTTTTCGGCTGATACTTCGGATAACGCTGCTGGAGCTGCTTGAGCATCTGTTTGGCCTGGGCCTCGTCACCTGACTTTTGCAGGGCTTGGGCGGCTTTGAACAGTGCATCTGGAGTGACATCGGGATCCTCGTAGAACTGGCTCGGCACGGCGTATTTCGCGGCTGCGGCCTTCCACTTCTCCACGGCGGCTTCCTGCTGGACCTGGGCGGCGAGTTTGTCGCCTTGGGCGGAAAAAATGTCGCCTTGGAGGATGAGCAGCTCGGCCTGGAGCTTGCCGTCTTTGACCACTTGCAGGGCTTCTTGGGCCACTTTGTCGGCCTCGTCGAAGCTGCCCTTGCCAAGGAGAGCGCGTCCTTTGGTGAGCTGGGCGCGTGCGGCAGCGGCGGCGTCGGGGTTGGATTTGAGGAAGTTGTCTGTGGCCTGAATGCTGGCGTCAAACTGGGCGTTTTGAAGCTGCGCCATGCCGAGGTAGTTCCACACGACTGGCTCGGTGTTTTCCGGGGTCTGCGGTGTGACGGCGAGTTCAAGGAAGCGGGCAGTGCGTTTGAAGTCGTCACCACTGTAGAGCTTGAGGCCGAGCCATTTTAGGATGTTCGGAGGCACCTGGCCGCCTGGCTTGGCCGAAAGGTAGCTGTCGATGGTCTTGGCGAGGTCGTTGGCATTCTGCCGGGCGTAATCGCACAGGATGATGAGCTGGCTGGATTTTTCGAGGTAGTCGCTGCTGTCGATCTCGATCGCACGCCGCAGGGCAGGGACGGCCTTGTCGTAGAGCTTCTGGTCGAAGTTTCCGCGTCCGATGCCGTAGTAGGCCTGCGCGGAGGCGGTGGTGGTGG
>CAXNGR010000012.1:0-15029 GCA_964201265.1 Verrucomicrobiaceae bacterium | reverse complement strand
ACAAAACCGGCGTGAAGCCGGATGATCACGCCTTGGCTAAGTAGCCCGTTTGCGCCGCACCCGGTGCCACCAAGTCCAGTCACGCCGCGATTGGACTACTTTAGCTCAAACACAAACGGCAGACCCTGCGCCGTCATCATCTGCTTCTCCTTCGCCATGAAGCGTTCGGCCAGCTTGCCAAAGCTGCCGTCGCCACGCATGCGGGCGAGAACATCGTTCACCTTAGCTTTCAGTTCGTCATCGCCCTGTTTCAGGCCAACGGCCCAAACTTCCTCCCGCAGCGGGGCGAGCAGAGCGCGAGTTTTATCGGCGTGCTTGGAGTGGTAGTTCATGATCGAAAGCTGGTCGTAAACCCACGCATCGACGTTTGCGTTCACCACCTCCATCACGCAGGACACATCAGCGTCGAGAGCGATGATCTTGGCTTCCTTGAGATTCTCGCGTGCCCAGTGCTCACCCGTGGTTCCGAGGCGGACGACGATCTTACGTCCAGGTGTCTTCAAATCGGCCGAGCTTTGCACAGTGGAATCTTTGGCGGCCAAAATGGACAATCCGGTCTTCACATACGGCTCCGAGAAGTCGATCGACTGCCGTCGCTCTGGTGTGGCGGTCATGGAGGAGATCACGAGATCCACGGAGCCCGTGCGCAGTGCGGTGATGAGGCCGTCGAAGTTGATGTTCCGAAATTCCACCTCGCGTCCGAGCGCCTTGGCAATCTCCCGCCCCACCTCGATGTCCACGCCACTGATCTGGCCTTTCTCATCAACATACTCAAACGGCGGATACGTCGCGTCCGTGCCGATGATGAGTTTGTTGCTGCGTGAGCAGGCGCAGAGGGTGAACAGCAGGCTCAGGGCAAGGAATCGTAACATGTTAGTGTCTTATGAGTTCAAATCTCCGGCGTAATCACTTGGCATGCGCCAGTCACCACGCGGCGAGAGGGCCACGGAGCCGACTTTGGGACCATCGGGCACGCTGGAGCGCTTGAACTGGTTTTGCGCGAAGCGTTTGAAGAACAGCGCGAGCCACTTGGCGATGGTTTCGTCGTCGTACTTGCCCGCAAAGGCCTGCGCTGCCAGCCAGCGGATTTTTTCGGCGCTGCTGCCGTGACGCACGAAGTGGAACAGGAAGAAGTCATGCAACTCATACGGCCCGATGGTGTCCTCGGTCTTCTGTTGCAGCGATTCATCCGCCGCGAGCGGCAGCAACTCCGGCGTGATCGGCGTGTCCGCGATGTCGCGCAGGATTGCGCCGGCTTTGTCAGCGAACGGACCTTCGGCGCACCATTCGATCAGGTAGCGCACCAGCGTCTTCGGCACGCCCGAGTTCACATGATACATCGACATGTGGTCGCCATTGAAGGTACACCAGCCCAGCGCCGCTTCGGAGAGATCACCCGTGCCCACAACGATGCCGCCGGTTTTGTTGGCGATATCCATGAGGATCTGGGTGCGCTCGCGTGCCTGCGAGTTCTCGTAAGTCGCGTCGTGCTGCTGTTCGGAATGCCCGATGTCGGCAAAGTGCTGCCGCACGGCTTCATTGATCGAAATCGTGCGTAGTTCGATGTTCAGCGCCTCGGCAAGTTGCTCCGCATTGCCCTTCGTACGCGTTGTCGTGCCGAATCCGGGCATGGTGATCGTCAACGCAGCGCTTAACGGCATTCCAGCGCGTTTCAGCGCCTCCAGCATCACCAGCAGCGCCAGAGTCGAATCAAGTCCGCCGGACAATCCGAGCACCGCAGTCTTTGCGCGCGCTTGTTTGAGCCTGCGGGCCAGTCCGGTGGCCTGAATCGCGAAAATTTCCTCGCACACCGCCGCACGATCCACTTTGGCCGAAGGCACGAACGGATGCGCGGAGATCGTGCGCAGCAGTTGGTCATCGCCACCCAGCGCGGGGCCGAGATCGAACACAATTCGACGAAAACCGATATTGCCTGCCTCATCGCGGAACGAGGAGCTTTTCAGTCGGTCGTGCGCCAGATGCTGCACATCCGCGACGATTTGCCGCGTCTCGAAGGAAAAACGCTCGCTCTCGCCCAGAAGGATGCCGTTCTCAGCCACGAGGCAGTGGCCCGAATAAACCACATCCGTGCTCGATTCACCCGCTCCGGCCCCTGCATAGACATACGCCGCCAGACAACGCGCCGCCTGCTGCGCCACGAGATGGCGACGATACGGTGCCTTGCCCAAAACTTCGGTGCTTGCCGATGGATTCGCCAGCAACGTGGCTCCGGCCAATGCGAGATGACTCGACGGCGGAATCACCGTCCACAAATCCTCGCAAATCTCGACCCCGAGGACGAAACCGGTCACATCGCGTGCCTCAAACAGCAGTTCCGCGCCAATCGGCACGTCTTCGCCATTCAGTGTCGTCACCGAGGTGCCCATCGTGTGCGCTGGTGAGAACCAGCGGCGTTCATAAAACTCGGACGAGTTTGGCAGGAACGATTTCGGCACCAACCCGAGCACACGACCCTTTACCAGCACCGCCGCCACGTTGTACAGCCGGTCCTGCACCAGCAGCGGCAGTCCCACGACCAAAACCGTCGGCAGATCATGCGTCTCCTGCGCCAGTTCGTTCAAGCCACGCACCGCAGCCGCTCTCAGCGCCTCGGTATGAAATAAATCGGCACAGGAATAGCCAGTGAGGCTCAGTTCCGGGAAAACGACCAGCCTGCAACCTCTATGCGCCAATGAACGGGCCTCCCGCGCGAGGATCGCCACATTCTTCCCCACATCCCCCAGCGCCAGTTCTGGCGACACTGCCGCCACACGCACGAAACCAAGTCGTTCGCGGGTGGAGGTCGGGGAAGGGGAGGCCTGCGGCATTCGAGAGCTTAGCACGCTGAGTTTGGGCTGCGCTAGGATTTATGAATCGAAGGGCAGCGTCTCGTATCATGGGGTCACTCTCCGAAATACGGAATCCCCAGCTTCTTCGCGAGTCGCTTCGGCCTTCTCATCGCCTCTTCCATTCGCTGGGCTTCATCCGTGCCTCGCAGGTCTTTGCAGGCGGGATGCGCCTCTGGGGCGTCGATCAGACCGAGCTGATGCAGCACATGCGCGGTGCTGTGCTTGTAAGGTGAAGCGCTCATGCGGTCGTCGAGACGGAAGACGAGGTCCTCGAATGACTGAAATGCCTCGAAGAGCTTGTACACCCGCGTGTCGAAGCGGCCTGTGCCGGTTTTGAATTTCTTGTCGGCCACGCTGTCGAGCAGCCACATGTCACGCGCAGCGCAGATGAGCGGGCAGGCGCTGACGCCCGCGCCGATGAGTAGTGGCAGGCCGAGCTTGATGGCAGTGGCGATGCCGTAGTCGTCGCCACTGTGTGGCGAGAAGGGCAGGTTTAGCCCTTTGCACATCGCTGACCAGTAATGGAAGTGCGGTTCGTCAAGCGTACTGACTTTACCGCCGACATAGGCCGGATGCAGCGCGATCTCATGGAACAGCCACGGATCAAACGGTGTGGCCCACGGCACGAAGGATGGCTCCAGCGCATGCGCAATGCCGGGGCGGATCAAATGCTCGGCGATTTGAAAGTAGGCGTCCCGCCGAGGCTCGTTTTCCAGCGTGTTGAGCAGCTTGCTGGTCATGATCATCATCTCGCAGTTGTCATGCTCCTGCGCGATGTCGAGCAGCGGCCAGTAGCGCTCGGCTTTGAACGCGGTGTCGTTCTCCGCGCCGCGTGCGGTCACGCCAGCGATGAAGCGCTGCTGGGGAAACTCGGCGCGGAAGCGCTTCAGGACTTCGGTGTAGAGGTCGTTGTCGAGATCGAAGATGTAACCAGTGTCCGCATTGAGCACGAAGACCATCTCGACGCCGTAATGGGCACCGCATTGCTGCATCCAGTGCACGCTCTTGGTGAAGCCGTCCCAGTCGGGCTTCCGGTCCTTGAACGGCAGCAGTGTGGCCACGCAAAGCCGCGCTTTCGTTGTATGATCAACGAGGTCCTCCTCACTCGTGTAAGCCCAGACCGTCTCACTCCAGGTGGTGGACGGTTTGAGATCGGCAGGATTCGAGATGAGAGCGCGGGTGTCAGACATGCCTCATTTAGAGCATGATCGGCCCAAGCGGCCAAGATGAATTCCGAATCCTCGTGATCTGAATTTCTGATCACACCTCCATGCAGCGACATGGAATTCATGCCCTGTGCTTTCTCTGTCTTCCGCTCGCCAGGCACTTCCTTTTTGCTCAAGAATCATGTGTGGCCGTTTGAATCAATTCGCGAAGATCCCTGCTCGCTCCCTCGCGGGACGGGCGCTGCGTATTGAGCGGCTGGCCGCGCCTCCAGCGTTTGGGTGGGACACCCCATGGTGCGGGGGGCGGTGGCGGGTTAGGGATGCACTGACGGCAGTGCGAGCCTGCTCATCGACCCATCCTATGAAATCCCCTTCCTTGATCCTTCTTGCTGCGGCGCTTGTCTGCTATGGCCCCGCCGCCGCCCAGACCGGCATCCCCCGCGCCTTGGAATTTCAGCCCTCGGAGCGGGCGACGAGCGTGGTGCATGACGGTATTGTATTCTATCGCGGTCTGACCTACCTCATTCGCCACAATCGCGCCGTGCGGGTGGATGCTACCTTGGTGCCGGAGGGCCAAGTGCTGACCGCCGAGGGGCGGCTCGTGACCCTGCCGACCGATTTCGTCAATGATGCCAGTCCGACGGTGCGTGAGGGACTCTTCGCTGTGCGCGGGCAGGCGTATTTGATCCGCAATGGCCGCCTGATGCGGGTGGACGCGGTGCTGGTGCCGGAGGGCCAAGTGCTGACGACGGAAGGCCGCTACGTGCCGCTGCCTTCAGACTTCAGCGGTTTTGTGCATGATCGTGCGCCCGATGGCAGGGTGCTGCCCATTCCGCCAGTGCAGGCGGGGGACCAGACGCTCATGGGGCAGCTAAGTGTGCCGCAGCCTCCCACCGCCAACCCCCAAGGTAGGGAACGAGGCCCTCTGCCGCCAAGCTTGGAGGTCCCACGCGTCGTGGTGACACCGGTGGTGGTGGAAGTTCGACCCGCGCTGCCAGCGCCGATGAACCTTCTCCCACCTGCACTCCCCTTCAAGAAAGCCCCTTGAGGGTGAGGAGCACTTATGAAGACTGGAGAATGATCCTATTTTTTCCGCCCACTTTTTGTCAGCGCTAACTGCTAAGACGGGCAGGATGATGCGGGTGGGGGCTTTCGTGCTTCTCACCGATGAGGCGTGGGTCTGTCACAGATGGGTGATTTTAGACTAGTGAGGAGTATGCCTGACCAGACTCAAACCAAGCGTCCACCTCGTAACCGCAGCTTTTTCGTTCTGTTGATCCTTGTTCCGTGCTGTGTTGCCGGAGTGCTTTGGCTGTACCGTCCCTTGCAGCCACGCTTTCAGGAGCGCCAGCGTGAGCAACCTGCTGCTAGCACCTATTCGCACAGCCCAGGAGACCACTCGAAGGCTTCGGTTCTGAAAGACCAGTGCCGCAAGATCACCAGCGCTTTGCGTGATTTCCGGTCACGCCAGGGGCGCTATCCGCTTCCGCCCGAAATCGTGCTGGAGGAAAAAACGGCTTATCCCATCAATGCGGAAATGTTTGCGGCAGTCAGCGGGGGCAACGCCGCGCAGGTTGATTACTTCAAGCCTTGGTCGCTCTCCGCTCAAACTCTGGCCGAGCTCAAACAGGGGCGTTTTTTTGTGAGTTTCGACCTCAACGACGACTCGCAAGTCCCCGATCCTGCCAGATCGGCGCAGGTCATCGACCAGGATGTGCTGGTGTGGCATGCCGGGGAGGACGGCGATCCGCAAACTTGGGGCGACAACGTGTTCGGCTGGCTGGCCAAGTAGGATCAAGGTTTCACTGGGGTTGGGGCGCTCGCTTCCGGGATGTTTTCCAGGCTTGATGTTTGGCCGCCCATTCCGCCTGACGTTGTGCGTCGGCGAGCGGTGACTTGGCCTTCGCGGTCAGTTTCCAGAAGTGCTCAAAGCTGATGAAGATGAGTTCTTCTTTGTCTCGAGGGCGGCTCGTTGAAGTCTCGGCAAACCAGCCTTCAGCGGCGGTCTCGTATTCAGCCAGTGCCGCCTCAAACTGGCTGCGTGCGGTCAGCAGATCCCCCAGACGACGATGCAGCTCAAGCACGCGCCATTGTTCAGCCTTGGTCTTTTCAAGATCAACGATGGCGTCACGCACGGCCTGCTCAGACTCGCGGAATTGGCGTTTGATGCGAAGGGTTTCACTCAGGGCGATCCAGGCGTCTGCCAGTCGTGTCTCATGCCCTGCGGTCTGTGCCATGGCCAGGGCGCGTCTGGCGGCCTCTTCTCCTCCTGGGCAGCCCGCAACCCGGCAGGCCAGCGTGGCATGTTCAATCAAAGCGTTGAGCAGTTTTGGGTGCCCGGTCGTCGATTCTCCCTCCAACAACGCCAAGCGCTCGGCAGAGGCCGCTAGCGCCTCCTCAAACGGCTCCGCTTTTCGCTCGAAGCCCGCCAGAGTGGTAAGCAGATAGGCGCGCAGGCCGACGTTCTCGTTGGTTTTGGGCAGCAGTTCCAAAGCATGGCGCAAAACCTTGCTCGCCTCATCGTGGCGTCCGCTGGCCTTCAATATGTCAGCTTGGTCACGCAACCAAATGGCGGCGTCGGCAGGATCAGACTCGCCCTTGTCTTTGATGACCACCGCCATCAGTTCTACGGCTTCCGGGTGCTGTCCCGCACGCGCTAGCGCACGTGCCAGCTCCTTCTGAGCCAGCAGCGTTTGCTGGTGTTTTTCCTGATGGGTGTTCGCCAGTGCTTCATAGCCCTTCACCGTCTGCCTCAGCAGTTCCACCGCCGTTTGGGGATCCCCCTGGCCGATGGACTTCCAGCCTAGGGTGTAAAGTGCCTGAAGCGCAGCGATCGAGTGCTCTCCCTGGGTCTGCTTGGTGAGTTCCCAGCGGCGGCGATACCACGGCAGCGCACGAGTATCTTCCTCCAGCGCGGTGTAAAGCTGCCCGAGCTGATGAGCGAGTTGCAACTCTGTCTCCGGCTGGTTCGCAAAGCGTGAAATCCCGGCTGCGCACTCATCCGCCAGATTGCGCAGCATCTGCGTGTTCATGCCCGCTTCCGCATGCTTGCGGGCATTCCCCAGCAACTCCTTGAGCTGGGCGCTCACCTGCCGGGCCAGATCCGCCTCGATCAACGCCACCTTCCGCTGCGCTTCCTCACGTTTCAGTGCCCAGGAGGTGGCTGCTAGACCACCTGCCAGTGACACCACCACCGCCGCTGTCATCTTCACGGTGCTGTGGTGCCGTACCAGCCACTTTTTCAGCCGGTAAGCCGCTCCCGGAGGACCCGCAAGGACCGGCTCATGATTCAAGTGCCGCCGCACATCTTCCGCCAGGGTCTGGGCCGTGGCATAGCGTTGCTCGCGGTCTTTTTGCAGGGCGCAAAGGGCGATCCAGTCCAGATCTCCGCGCAGCTCACCTGCCGTCGGCTTCGCGTCTTTCGCCATGCCACGCTGCGCACGGCGGCTGGGCGGCTCGATTTCAAGCTCACGCACGCGCTGCAGCAGCACGGGCAGCGGGGAATCATCTGCCCCGTCGTCCACGAGCGGAGTAGTTCCGGTCAGGAGCTCATACAGCAGCACCCCCAACGCATAGACATCTGCACGCGCATCCACTTCCTCGCCGGTCAGTCCTGCCTGCTCCGGGCTCATGTAGCGCGGTGTACCCAGCACCATGCCACGCAGGGTCACATCCTGCCCAGTGGCGAGATCTCCCTCCAGCGCCTTCGCGATGCCAAAATCAATCACCTTCACCACCGGCTTTCCATCCACCAGCGTCACCATGACATTGGAAGGCTTCAGGTCTCGATGCAGGACGCCTTTTTGATGCGCGTGTTGCACGGCCATGCAGGCCTGGAAAAAAACTTCCAGCCGCTCGTGCAGTGGCGGCTGCGTCTTTTTGCACCAGCGCGTGATGGCGCTGCCGTGAACCACCTCCATCACAAAAAACGTCCGTCCATCCGGCAGCTCTCCCGCGTCAAACACTCCCGCAATGCCAGGGTGCTCCATGAGCGCCAAAACCTGATGCTCACGATTGAACCGTGCCGAAACCGGCTGCGAGAGCAGTCCGGGCCGGATGATTTTGACCGCTACTTCACGCCTCACCGGCGCGGTTTGCTCAGCGCGCCACACCTGGCCCGTGCCGCCTTCCCCTAGCACTGATTTAAGCTCATAACGGCCTGCGATCACCAGTCCTGGATGCTCCGGACTTGGCTGGCAGCCCTCCACTTCATCCAGTGTTTCCTCATCTGCCATCGCTAGGTCATAAAAGGCCTGGGAAGGATGCGTTTTGGCGTTGTTTCCGCTGTTGGTCATGCGTGCAGTGTTGGGACAATAACCATTCGGGCATTCGATCCATACCGGATTCTTTGCTCGATTTTCGAAACGCTCTCAAACTGGCAGCCTTACCGCGTCACACGAAACAGCGGTGTGGGCAGACCTTCACTGCTGAACCAGAGGGTCTGGCTGTCAGCGTCGTAGCAGGCACCTTCCATCTGCCGGACCAGCACTGGCGCGAGCCGCACGGGCGGCGCTTTGAGTGCTTCGGCCAGCGGCTTGTCCTGGGGCAGCGTCCATTCATACAGGCTGCTGTAGGTGGAGACGAGCATGCGTGAGGCGTCGGGTGAAAAACCGGCGGAGGTGGTCATGCAGTTGTCGTGCGGACGTTTGCCGACGCGAATCAAGGCAGGGAAGACCAGGGTGGTGATTTTCTCCAGTTTCATGCTGGCATCGCCTTTCAGCGTCTCTGGAAAGGCGTAAAGCGTGCTCGGGCCATCATCGCTCTTGGTCAGAATGTACATCCGACGGGTCTGGGGATGCACCAGCAGGCTTTCGGCGTTGTGCCTTCCATCAGGGTAATAAAAGCGCCAAATTTTCGGGGCTGCGCTGCTGGTTTCCTCGAATGGCTTGCCGGGTGCGCAGACCTCAGGCTCGGGAATTTGATAGATCTGAAGAGTGGGGCGGATGCGGAGGTTGTCACCGATGTCGGCGATGAAGAGAGCAGGCGCACCTTTCTCATCCTTGCCGAGGGCGATGTCTTCCCAGTCGAAGTTCGCCGCGTCACGCACGCGCACCTTGGCGCGGGTTTTGCCAGCGCGATCAATCGCAAAGACACAAGGTTCACCACCAGAGTCGTTGAGCGTCCAAAAAACTTTGGAATCTCGACCGCTAAGACAGAGTCCGGAACTTTCATTGAGGCGCTTGTCCTCCAGGATGGCCACGCGCTCGCTCGTGCTTGGCACAGGTTTCTCCGGCCAAGCGGTCTGTGCACAGGCTTGAGCGGCGCAAAGGCCAAGAAGCAAGAAAACTTTCATGGCTCAACCAAGAGGGGTGGCCGGGCCGGGAAGCAGGCGGCTGTGATGGTAGTTCACGCGGTTGAGAAACCAGCGCCAGGTGGGGCCGGGGCGGCCGCGTTCGAGCAGGAAGTGCGGGCAGTCCTTGTTCGGCGGGTTCAGGCCTTTGCGCGGCCAGTGGTAATGCCCCATGACGTGGCTGAGCGGAATGCTATAAGCACGCATGAGATACGCCGCGAGACGCGCAGTGCGGTCAATCGTCTGGCCGATGTCGTTGCCGCTGTGCTCACACATTTCGATGCCGATGCTGTAGTTATTACCGGGTCCGTCAAAGTCGGCGTGCTCCCCCTGCTCACGACCAGGCAGGTGCTGGATGGCGATGTCCTCTTGCACGGTGAAATGCCAAGTGAGAAAGCCGATGCGGTTGCCGCCAGGGCGCTTCGTGGCGCGCAGCGCACCGCGTTTCAGCGCCAGCGCATGGTTGTAGGCATTCCCGGTGTAGTTCTGCGTGCTGTGGATGGTGATGTAGCGCGGATTCATGGGCCGGAAGTAACGCCGCCCCACCGTGCCTGGCGGGATGAGGTCCAGCTTCACCCTTGCCTCAGCCAGGAGCTGATCTGGCGTCACCTGCGGTGGGCCGTTGTAGAAACGCGACTCCCAGCGGGAGATGCGCGAGGTATCGTAAGTGGCGCAGGCCACGACAATGAAGGCAAGAATCAGCGGTAGAAAAAGGGCGGTGTTCCGGCGCATGGGACTGTTTAGAGTTCAGGGTTCAAAGTTCAAGGTTCAAAGTTGGGCGTTCTTTGTTCAAGACGTGCCGCCCGCCAAGTCCTTCAGCATTTTTGGCTGCCAAACGACTCGCGTAAGACGCACAACGTTCCAGCGGCCACTGGGAGAGCCAGCCGTGTAAAAAAGCACCATGAAACACATCGCCGCAGCCGGTGGTGTCGATCAGCGGCTCCGCTTGGAACGCTGGCTGATGAAAATGCGTGCCGTCTGGCCTCCACACATGGCTGCCGCGTGTTCCTTCGGTGATGACGAGCAGCTTGGCTGGCCGTTGGAGGAGTTTGGCGGCCATTGCAGTCAGATCCGTGCTCCCGGAGCACTTTTCAGCGAAATCACGCGAGACGATGCGCACATGGCTGGCCTCGAACAAATCACGAATGGACTCGCGGAAGCGTCCGGCACCGCCATCGAAGGAAATTTCGATGTTCCGGGCCTGCGCATGCCGCAGGGCATCACGACAGGTATTTTCATGACGGCCGTTGAGATGAAGCAATCGAGCGCCTTCGAGCAGTTTTGGCTCAAACACTGGCTCAGGAGTCGATGAGGGCATGAAAACGATCTGCCGTGCCCCGTCATGCTGGCGCACCAGAATCACCGCGTGAGCGGGTTCTCCATCCACGAGCCTGCATTCATGCCCATGCGCTTTCAAAACGGCCAGCGCCGTCGCCACCGGACCGCCTTTGTCTTCTGCATGTGCGGCGGCCTCCGCCACACACTCCTGTGCGCTGAATTCCGGCACGATGAAGAACTCGTCCCGTGTTTCCGCGCCGATGCCGATCACCTTGAAAGAATCTGCGTTCATGTGGCGGCATGATTCGCGTGATTTCGTGATTGTCATCCTCGGGCATGTCATTCAACATCCGCGCTTCTCATGAGCACCACGAACGCACCCAATCCCGAACTGCCCTGGCACAAGCAACTCAATCCCTACCACTGGTTTGTTTTCTTTGTCGCCTCTGCTGCTTGGTGCTTCGACTGCCTCGACCAGCAGCTTTTCATCCTGGCGCGTGACAACGCGCTCAAGGCGCTCGATCCGACGGGGGATCAGGCGAAGCTGAGCGGCATGGCGATGGCTGTCTTCGTGGCTGGCTGGGCCACTGGCGGCCTCATCTTTGGTGCCGTCGGCGACCGTATTGGCCGCGCGAAGACCCTGGCGCTGACGGTGCTCATTTATTCGGTTTTCACCGGTCTGTCCTCCTTCGCGGCGAACGCGGACCAGTTCATGATTTATCGTGCGCTCACCGGTCTGGGCGTCGGCGGCGTGTTTGGCCTCGCCGTGGCCCTGGTGGCAGATTCTCTGCCTGACACTGCCCGTGCCAAGGGACTGGGCATGCTCCAGGCGCTCTCTGCCGTTGGCAACGTGACCGCCGGCCTCTGCGCCATGGCGGTTTCTGACGTCGATCCGAACGTGTCATGGAAATACCTGTTCTGGATCGGCTCCGTGCCCGCCTTTCTGTGCATCTTCATCATGCTGCGGCTGAAAGAGCCGGAAAAATGGGTCGCCGCTAAGGCCGCGAGCCGTGAGGTCGGTGGTAAGGCGATGGGATCTTACGCCAGCCTGTTTGGCGAGGCACGCTGGCGCACACCAGCCCTGTTTGGCATGCTGCTGTGCGTCTCCGCCGTGATCGGCCTGTGGGGCATCGGCTTCTTCAGCAACAAGCTCACCGCGCCAGCCATCGCCGCCGCGCTGGCGGAGCAGAATGTGCCTGCTGACAAGGTGCAGGCCGCCAAGCAGTGGTGGGCCGCCGCGAATCTCATCGTGCAAAACGTGGGCGCTTTCTTCGGCATGCTCTGTTTCAGCAAGGCGGCTTCCCACTTCGGTCGGAAGCCGGTTTTCGCCGTGGCCTTCATCGCCGCGATGGCCTCCACCATCTTTTTCTACCAGTGCTTCAAGACCACCACGGACATCTGGATGAGTTTTGTGATGGGCTTCTGCCAGCTTTCGATCTTCGCCGGCTTTGCCATTTACCTGCCGGAGCTTTTCCCCACGCGTCTGCGTAGCACGGGAACGAGCTTCTGCTACAACGTCGGCCGCTTCATTGCCGCCAGCGGTCCCATCACGCTCGGCGTGCTGGCATCCAACCTCGCCAAAGACGCGAAAGCAGCGCTCCCCGCCATCCCTGATGAAGCCGTGCGCAAAGTCGCCGAGGCAGCCGCCGAGCTGGAGGCCTTCCGCAGCGCCGGCACCTGGATGAGCCTCATCTTCTTGCTCGGCCTCTTCGCGCTGTTCTTCCTGCCAGAAACCAAAGGCCGCCCGCTGCCGGAGGATTGAGGCGCGGGAAAGGCCGTTTGCCGGATCAGGGCAAAGCCGTTACTTTCAAATCATGCAAACCAACGCTGAACCATGCCTGGAAACGAAGCCGCAACAGGCGACGAAGCCCCGCAAGGTCTTCCAGCCGATCAAACCGTGGTTCGCCCCCGGCGACCTCGAAGCATTGGCTTCCAGACAGCCCTTGATGTCCTGGGAGGAGAAGGTGGCGCAGATCAACCGCAGCCTTGGAGTTTCGTAGGCCGGATGTGTTCGGCGCAAAAAAAGTCTCCAACAGCTTGGACTGATTCGCCGAACTATCCGGCCCAAACGTGACGTATCGCCTCCACGCTCCGAATAGCCGGATAGTTTGGCGGCGGAGTCTTGAAAGCTATCGCGCTTGCTCCGCCAAACACATCCGGCCTACGGCCTGATTTGCTGAAAAGAACGCTCCGAACCGCGCCACCCCATGACACCCGCCGAACTCATTGCTCTCAAAGACCCTTCCAGCCTTTCGCCGGAGGCGCAGGCTCTCTGGCAGATCAAAAACGGCTCCTGGGAGGCCTCGCATAACATCGCCCAGGACATTCACACCAAGTTGGGATCGTGGATTCATGCGCTGCTGCATGTGATCGAGGGCGATCAATGGAACGGGGACTACTGGTTTGCGAAAGCGGGCAAGCCCTCCCACGGACCGAAGGAGATCGACAAACTTTGGGACGAAATCGCCGCAGTTGTGCTATCGTGACGGCTCAACCTGTGAACAACGACCCTGCCAAACCCCAGCAACGCTTTGAAGATCTGCGCGGCATCCTGCGTTATGTGCCGCAGTTCCGGCAGCGTGTTTTTGTCATCGCCATCGACGGTGCGTTGATGACGCAGCCAGTGTTTGCCAGCTTGTTGCAGGATGTGGCGGTGCTGCAATCGCTCAACATTGAGGTCATTCTGGTTTTCGGTGCTCGGGCGCAGGTTCGCGCTCTCGCAGAGCAGCGGGGCATTTCTCTCTACAATGACGACGGCATGGGCCGCACGGATGCGGCAGGCATTGAGATCGCCAAGGATGCCATCATGCGCCAGTGCAGCGACTTGGCGGCGGAACTCACCGCGTTGGAGATGCCCGTGGCGGTGTCCAACGCTCTGGCGGTGCATCCTGCGGGCGTGATTGATGGCGTGGACCAGGAGTTCACCGGCCGCATTGAGCGTGTCGATGAGGAATCGCTGCGCGCACTGCTCAAAGCCGACATCATCCCGATTTTGCCTCCACTCGGTTACGACGGCAAAGGCACCACGCTGCGTTTGAACTCGGACGCCGTGGCTGTTGAAGTAGCCATCGCCCTCCAAGCCGCGAAAGTCATCTTTGTGGCCGAATCCGGCCTCAGCGCTACCGATGGAACGCGCCTAGCGCAGCTCTCCGTTGCGGACGCGAAGGAGATGTACAAGACCAAAGACCCGAAGTATGACGTGAGCATGCTTTCAAAGCTGCGCTACGCCGCGCTGGCCTGCCAGGAAGGCGTGCCGCGTGTTCACATCGTCGATGGCACCCAGGACGAGGCGCTGCTGGCCGAGCTGTTCTCCAATGAGGGCGTCGGCACCATGATCCATGGCGATGAATACCAGCAGATCCGCAAAGCCCGCGCCAGTGATGTGCCGGCGCTGCTTTCCATGATGCAGCAGAGTGTGGACGATGCCGCTCTCGTGCCGCGTTCACGCGATCAGATTCAATCCAAGATCAAAGACTTCTTCGTGCTGGAACTCGACGGCAACCCGGTCGGTTCCGTCGCGGTTCACACTTACGAGGAGGAAGGCCGCAAGATCGCCGAGCTGGCCTGCCTCTTCGTGCGGCGCTCGCACAAAAACAAAAATAACGGTCGCAAGCTCGTGGCTTTTGCCGAGGAAACGGCGAAGCAGCGCGGCTGCGAGGTGCTTTTTGCCCTCAGCACGCAGGCCTTCCGGTTCTTCGAGGAAAAGATGGGCTACATCGTGTCTGACCCCGATGCTTTGCCGCCAAGCCGCCGCGAAAAATACGACAAGAGCGGTCGGAACTCGAAGGTGCTGATCAAGCCGCTGAAATAAGCGCCTTTCATCCCATCTGCGCGATGATTTGTGCCGCGACGATGCGCAGGAGCATCGTGAGCGGATACACCGCCGCATAGGCGATGGCGGGCGAGTCACAACGCGCCATGCTCGTGGCGAATGCCAGGGCAGGGGGATCGGTCATGCCGCCGGAAAGCAGGCCGCAGAGGGACATGAAGTTCATGCGGTGCCATTTCCGCGCGACGAAGCCGACAGCGAGCAGCGGCAGCATGGTCACGACAAGGCCGAGCAGCACCCATTGCAGCCCTTGCATGGAGAACACGGTCGTCATGAACTTTTCTCCCGAGAGCAAGCCGACGTTGGCGAGGAAGAGGATGATGCCGAGCTCACGCAGGGCGCGGTTGGCGTTGATGGGCATGTGCATGACCATCGGGCCGATGCGGCCCAGATGGCTAAGCAGGATGGCCATGACAAGCGGCCCACCGGCTAGCCCGAGGCGCACCGGCGCGGGCAGGCCTTCGATTCGGAACGGATACAGGCCCAGGAGCACGCCGAGCAGGATACCCGCAAAGATGGCGGCGAATTTGGTCTCCTGGAGCATGTGGACGGCATTGCCGAGCGCCTTGGTGGCGGTGTTGAGGGATTCTTCATCGCCGACGAGCTGGAGCATGTCG
>CAXNGR010000011.1:0-15153 GCA_964201265.1 Verrucomicrobiaceae bacterium | reverse complement strand
GCTCGGCAAACAAAACCAGTACGAGCACAGCATCCGCAGCCCGCTCATCCTCTGCGGCCCTGGTTTGCCGAAAAACGAGCACAGCACGGCTCTAGTCACGCTTCACGATCTCTTCCCCACAATCTGTGAACTCAGCGGCACCACGATTCCGCCCACCGTGACAGGAAAAAGCCTCGCGCCACTGCTGCGACATCAAACCGACCACGTTCACGATTTCGTTACCGGCATGTTCACCGACACGCAGCGCATGATCTGCGATGAACGCTGGAAATTCGTGCTCTATCCAAAGGCGAACCGCGAGCAGCTATTCGACCTGCAAACCGATCAGCAGGAACTTCATGATCTCAGCGATCTTGCCGCCCATCAGGCCAAGCAGGAAGAACTGAGGATCAAACTTGAGGCATGGCGGCAAGCCAACGAACCACGTTAAAAAACCATTATTGAGCCTTTACAGGCTCAACATGGATGTCGTCGATCTCGATGCCTTTTTCGCCGCCGTTCTGCATCCAGAGCAGCTTGCGCTTTCCGGCGTTGAAGTTGGGCCGCACGAGACGGTGGCTCCAAAACTTGTCGTCGATACTGACCGTGACGGCTTCTCCTTCAAAGACCAGCTTCACGGTTCGCCAAGCGTTGGTGCTGAGGTCGATCTTTTCAGCGGGAAAATGCTCGTTGGTTCGAAATGCTCCGCTGAGGGCATCTGCCGGACGCGTTTTTTGGAGAAGCGGATGATTCGGATCCTTTGTGTGGGCATCGACCTCAAGCTGCACGGCGTTTCGCAGCAGTTTCACGCGCAGCATGTGATCCACGCTGCCGAATCCGTCATCGCCATCGACAAAGAACCACAACCAGCCGCCGTCACCGAGATGACGATAGCGGAAGGAGATGCTCATGTCCTTCCCCTCGACCGGCAGATAGACCATCGGCGGATATTTCCCGCCGCTGGAGCCACGAGTCCAGAGCACGCCATCACGCACCTCGGTGTTCTTGTTCGGGATCGGCGTGGTGAAGCGCTTTGTGTCAAATGTGGCGTCAAAGGTTTCGTGAATCGGCTCGGCGGCGCTCAGCGCTCCGAGGGTGAATGCCAGCAAGAGGATGAGGCGCATGGTTGCAGGCTTACTTTTTCAATCCGCTGAGCATCGCCTTCATATTCGCGACCGTTTCGGCATGCGCCGGGTCTTTGACGAGGTCTTTGGACTCCTGCGGATCGTTTTGCAGATCAAAGAGCATGGTGCCTTGGCGGCCTTCGTCCCACTCGGTGTAACGGAACTGCTCGGTGCGCACGCTGACGCCGAGGGAACCCTTGCCTTTTCCTTTCTTGCCCTGGCCTTTGGCAGGACTATTGCCAGTGCCGGGAATGCCACCACGCGTGACCTGGGTGAAGGCGGGGTGTTCCCAGACGGCCTGCGGATTCTCCAGCAGCGGCTTCAGGCTCGTGCCATCGCTCGCTGGCGCGGGCAGCCCGCACACATCCGCCAGCGTGGCATGCAGGTCGATGAGTTCGACGGTGCGTGAGCAGGCCTTGCCGTTGTTCGCA
This sequence comes from Verrucomicrobiaceae bacterium, assembly GCA_964201265.1. Classification (GTDB taxonomy): domain Bacteria; phylum Verrucomicrobiota; class Verrucomicrobiia; order Verrucomicrobiales; family Verrucomicrobiaceae; genus Prosthecobacter. The sequence continues at coordinate 13,619 of CAXNGR010000011.1, read as the reverse complement.
TTGCCAGGAACGCTGATGATGAGCGGCACATGCGCGGAGTTCTCCCAGAGGCTTTGCTTCTGCCACAAACCGTGGTCGCCGAGGTGATAACCGTGGTCGCTGTGGAAGACGATCACCGTCTTCTCGCGCAGGCCGAGCCGCTCCAGCGCAGCCACGACCTCGCCGACTTGGTCATCCATGAACGTCGTGGAGGCAAAGTAGGCCTGGAGGATTTCCTTGCGCATCGGATCGGAGAGCTGGTCCTGCTCCTTTTTGTAGCTCGCATACGCCTGCGTGGGAATGCCCGGCGCGTCCTTCATCGGCCCGGTGGGAAGCTGGACTTTCTCGATGGGATACTGCTCGAAGTACTTTTTCGGGGCCACATACGGGGTGTGCGGGCGGTAAAAGCCGACGGCGAGGTAAAACGGGCCGTCCTTCTTCGCTTCGAGCAGTTTGATGGCCTCCGCTGCGCCCACGGCATCGGTCTGCGGCTCCTCGGAGAGATCATTGAACCAGCTCAGCGTGCCGCCGAATTGCCCTGGTGTCAGCGTGTGGATCTGATCCTCCACTTTTTTGTCGTGACCGATGGGATTCACCACCTGCTGCCACGATGGCTCGTCATCCAGGCCGCTCGTGCCGATCTGCGTGGGCACGCCGTAGTGGTAGAGTTTGCCGACTCGCGCTGAGAACGCGCCCGCCTTCGAAAAAGTCTGCGGGATACTCAGCACGTCTGGCAGCGCTTTGCGGAAATGCGTGGCATTTTCATACACCTTCGTGCTGCCGGGACGCATGCCGGTCATGAAGGACGCGCGGCTGGGATTGCAAAGCGGGAACTGGCAGTAAGCCTTCTCAAACCGCACACCACTGGCCGCGAGCTTGTCGATGTGCGGAGACTTCACCTGCCCGTGCCCATAACAACCAAGCGAGGTGTTCAAATCGTCCGAGACGATATGCAGAACGTTGAACTTCGGCTGCGCGGTAGCGCAGACAACGAGGGCAAAAAAAGCAGCGAGGAAAGACTTCATGGCGGTGCGTGGTAACGCAGCCACTTCGGCGACTTCTCAACGAATTGCGGTTACTCGATGCCGTTCACGACATTTTCGAGCTTCGCTCCGTTCACCGCCGCCAGCGCGATGCGGGCCGAGGTGCTGCGCATCTCGATCTTCGACTCCACACTGCAAAACGCCGCGTGGCAGGTGGCGATGAGGTTTGGCGTGGCGGCTTCGTCGTCGCTGCGCAGCGGTTCGTCTTCGATCACATCGAGTCCCGCACCCGCAAGTCGTTCATCGAAGAGCGCGGTGAGGATGGCGCTCTTCTTGATGATGGCACCGCGTGCAGTGTTGACGACAAAGGCACCCGGTTTGAGCAGCGCAAGCTCGCGCTCGGCGATGAGATGGCGCGTTTCATCATTCAGCGGACAATGCAGCGACAAGACATCGGTTTGGGCGAGCAATTCATCAAGCGTGCGCACGCGCGTGATGCCCACGGCCTTGTCCGCGCCATTCGGAAGATACGGATCGTGGAAGATCACGCGAAAGCCGAGCGCTTTGGCACGAAGCGCGGTAGCAGTGCCGATGCGGCCAAGGCCAACGATGCCGAAGGTGAGCGTGCTGAGACGGCGGAGCTTGGGGCCGACTTTGATGTTCCAGCCGAGTTGTTTAGCTTCTTGATCAAGGGGCAGGATCTGACGGCATAGGGCCAGCGCGAGAGCGATGGCATGATCCGCGACCTCCTCGGTGCCGTAATCAGGCACATTGCACACCGCGATGCCGCGTTCGCGGGCGGCGGCGATGTCCACGCTGTCAAAACCGACACCATTGCGGATGATGGCACGGCAGTTCTTGAGTTTGGCGATGCCTTGCGCCGTCAGCGGCATGTTGTGCCAAATGATGATGGCGTTCGCGGCGGCGATTTCGTCATCCAAGTCTGCGTCGGTGTCGCAGAGATGTCGTGTGACCTTCGCGGCACTGCCGATGATGGCTTTTTCGATGGCGGACTCCGCATCGCCTTGCGGGGCGGTGCGCCAGTCGATGATGGCGATGTGAGCAACAGTGGACATGTGAGGAGTCTGCTTATTTAACACAGGCGAGAATGGTTTTCATGGTCTTGGTATTGACGAGGTGCATTTTCAAAGCGCGGGCAACATCACTGACTGGTTTTTTCCATGTAACACCTTCCCCAAAGCTTTGCAGCGTGCATCGTTCGGTTTGCCATCGACCCCAAGTGTGGGCTGGAGCCTGCCGCCTTCGTCGTGCTCGTTCCAGGCGTAGAGGATGATGGCGTTGGCGGGATTGAGATCGCGATTGGCTTGGGTCCATTCGCTGGCTGCGCGGACATGCGCTGCGATTTCATCAGGCGTGGCGGTGGTGGCGTCGATGAGCAGCTTTTGCTGCGCGAGCGGCGTGGGATCTGGTGTGGCTTTAACCCATGAGCACCACGATGGCGGCCGCTCCTGACGCGGGCGTGTGTCCCATGCCGGAAATGCTCCACGAGCTTGCTCCACGCCTTGGTGCTCATTTTGTCGAGTCGCGCACCTTCCTCGACGAGGCAGTAGCGGATGCCTTTTTTGTCCTTCGCAACGAGGTAACGGTTCAAGCCAATGCTCATGCCTGGAGATTCGTCCAGGTAGTCCACAAAAGCCCAATAGCACAGCCCCGCCTGCGTCGCATACGCGATATGCCGCCATGGCGGGTTGGGGGGACTCCATATGGTCTCACGCGATTAACTCCTTCACCACGCCCGAGCTGTCGCCGTGGCGTTCGAGGTCGAGGCCGGAGCCTTGGAGCAGGGTGAGCCAGGCATTGCAGAGCGGTGTGTCCTTTGAAACGACAAGGTGGTGACCGAGCTTGATGCCAGAGCCGCCACCGGTGATGAGCGTGGGGCAGTTGGTGAGGTTGTGCACGTTGCTGAGGTTGCTGCCGAAGACGACGGTCGTGTGGTCGAACAAGCGGCTGCCGTTGGCCTCGGGCACCGCCTTCAGTTTGTCGAGCAGGCCGGCGAGCAGCTCGGTGTTGGCGGCATCGCGCTTCTGCGAGGCCTCCATGCGCTCGCCGGGGCTGTAGTGGCTCATGTCGTGCGCGGCGACCTTCACGCCGAGGCTGCTGAGGAGGTTGGCGATAGGCAGGCGGTAGGTCAGGACGCGGGTGCTGTCGGTTTGCAAGGCGGCGGCCATGAGGTCATACATGAGCCGGATTTCTTCCTGGCCTGAAGAGCCTTCTGGCGGCGGCTGGAACGGCGACTTCGGCTTGGGCACGGACAGCCATTGCTCGTCTTTGGCGAGGCGCACCTCGATCTCGCGGATGCCTTGGAAATACTCGTCGAGCTTATCGACATCGTTCTTTGCAAGGCCGCGCTGCAAGTCGCGCGCTTCCTCCATGACGGTGTCGAGCATGCTGCGTTTTTGTGCCAAACGGAGCCGCAGTTGGTCCAACGGCACGTTCTCGGCGGAGAAGAGCCGATTGAAGGCAGTGAGTGGTGAGTTCTGTCCGCCGACGGGCTTGCCACGGTTGTCCCATGCCAGTGAGAGGCCGGGGCCGTGTCCGGGGCCGGAGAGGTCCTTGTCGCTGCCATTGAGCTGAAGGGAGGCAAAGCGCGTGTCTTTGCCTAATGCGGCTGCCGCGACCTGATCGGCCGAGATGCCATTGTGAAACGCCGCGCCGCTCTCATGCGGATTCGCGCCGGTGAGCCAGAAGGTGCTGCCCGCGTGTGCATCCTCTGAGTATCGATTGGAGAGGCCCTGCACGATGGTGATGTCGTCCTTGTGACGCGCAAGCGGTGCGAGTCCGGGCGGCAGAGTAAAACCTGGGCCAGTTTGTTTGCGGTCAGGGAACCACGTCTCCTGGGTCACTCCGTAGCCCATGGCGATGAAGATCATGCGCTTGGCAGGCGTGACGGGTGCGGCAGCCGATGCGAAGCGGCGAAAGCCGAGGGACTCAAGAAATGGCAGCGCCAGCGTGGCCGTGCTGGAGCAGAGGAAATGGCGGCGGGTGTTCATGATCTAATGGGTGCGGCAGTTAATTACTTGGAATGGAACTCCTCACTGCGAATCAACGTGTGAATGAAGGAGCGCAGGGCGAAGTCCTGTGGCTTGGCCTCGGAGATCATCTTCTCGATGAGGGGTTCATCGCGGAAGCCGATGGAGCGACCGAGGGCGTATTCGATGAGCGCCATGCTGAAGCCGTGCGCGAAGTCATCGGCCCTGGCGTGAATGAGGTCACGCAGCTCGTGGTAGCTTTTGAAAGCGGGGCCTTTGTGAAAGGCTCCGGCGGGTTCCACCGGCCAAGTTTTCCGGCCCAGGCCTGCACGCTCGTAGGAGTCCTCGGTGCGCCACTGGCCAACGGCGTCAAAGTTCTCCAGGCCAAAGCCGATGGGATCGATCTTTCGATGGCAACTGGCGCACTGCGGCTGCTCCTGATGCATCGCCAAGCGCTCGCGTGTCGTCAGGAGCTTATCCTCAAGTCGGGTAAGTTGCGGCACATTCGCTGGCGCGGGCGGCGGGGGATCGTTGAGCAGCTTGCGCAATACCCAGGCACCGCGCTCGATGGGGCTGGAGTGCTCGCCATTGCTGCCCATGCCATGGATCGCCGCCATGCCGAGCAATCCACCGCGTGGTGAATCCGCTGGCACCTTCACCATCTGGAACTGATCACCCTTCACCCCTGACAGCATGTAGTAGTCCGCCAGCAGGCCATTCACCATCATATAATCGGATTTCAGCAACTCACTCAGGCTGCGGTTTTGTCGCAGGATGTGCGCGAAGGTCTCATAGACTTCCATCCGCGCGGCCTCCTTCGCGCTGACGTCGAAGGCCGGATACAGTAAGTTGTTGAAGCGGAAGAAGTCGAGCCGGTCCATGCGCAGCCATTGGTGAAGAAACGGGCGCAAGAAGTCGGCGGAGCGTGGATCATCCAGCAGGCGATTCGTTTGCGCCACGAGCACCTCCGGTTTCAGAAGCTCACCGCTCGCTGCGAGATCGCGCAGCGCCTGATCTGGCGGGGCGCTCCAGAGAAAATAAGACAGCCGGGTGCCCAACTCGCGGGCGCTGAGATTTCCCCCGCCACTGCGCTGCGGTGGCTCAACACCCGATGGCTCGCTGAGATACAAAAAGCGCGGTGATGCCAGCACCAGCGCGAGGATTTCCGTGAGCGCCTGACGATGATTATCGCCGTGACTGCGACGATCCGCATAGACCGACGCGAGCCGCTTCAGAAAGCCAGTCGAGGGCTGGTGCCCGCGAAAAGCCTCCAAACAAAAGACCTCCAGCGCCTTGCCCAGCTCCTCCGGTGGGATCGAGCTATTCGCGTCACCCACCACGGCGGCGAGAGCCTTCATTCCGGGTGTGGGAGCCTTTGCAGGCAGACGCTCCACTTCCGCCCAGTCCACCCAGACTGCGAAATCCAGCCCGATGCCGTTTTCCGCAATGCCGACGTTTTGTTTGAGGTTCCCTTGGCTGTCATCGTCCTGAGTGCCGCGCTCCCGCACGAAAAACGTGCGCAACCCTTTGGCGGTCAGCGTCACCGGGATCTCGATGACCTGCGGATCGGCCAGCGTCCCGGTCACCATGTGGGTGCTGTCGTGCTTGAAAGGATTGCCACCGCCCATTCCGAGTTCGATGAAGCGCCGCTCCGGCGAGACCTTCTCCGAAGCCGCCACTCGCAGACGCACCACGTAGTCGCCCGCCGGCCAGCCGTGGATGCTGAAAGAGAAGTATGAATTGACCGCGTTGTCACCGACAGTCAGCCATCCGCCCGTCAAGTTCTCCGGCTGGGCCACGAACCAGGATTGATAAGGCATTCTCCGGTTCCAAGTCCCGTCCCAGGCCTCATGGCTGGCATTCACAGCATCCGTGAAGCCATAGTCCACGGGCGAGGGCGCGCCTTTGAGCCTCTCCCATGAGTGATAGAAGAGATGCGGACTCTGCTTCACCTTGCGTATCTCCGCCACCGCCGCGTGATTTTCCGGCAGCGCTGCCGCCTTGTCCACCGCCCGCGTCCACTTGTTGTAAGCCAGCCGGAACTCGATGCGCTGCTTGAGCGATTTGTTCACCCGCTCCAGGAGACCTTTCTCCGCCTCAAAGCGCTCCTTCTTCACCATCCCTGCGCGATCATGCCGCTCAAAAGCCTCTGCCACGGCCTCGCGACCGAGTTCGGCGTATTGCTCAAACTGATCGCCTGACATGAAGAGATTGGTGCCCGCCGTATCGAAGCCCGAAGCGTTCGCGTCAGAAGGCAATTCGCTGACGTTCATCGTGACTCCTAGCAGTTCCCGCAGCGTGTTCCCATACTCCCGTTGATTGAGTCGGCGCATGGTGATGACACCTTTCGAGTCGCCGAGATTCCGACGGGCCATCACCATCACCTTGGCCAGATCATCAAGGAAATCTGCCTTGGCCTCACTTGGCACAGGTTTCTCCTCCTCGGGCGGCATCTCTCCCGAGTTCAGCGCATTGAGCACCTTCTGCCAGCGCTCGGCATTGCGGTTGTCCGTGATCGCAAGGGGCAGATCATCCACGCGGAACTTCCCCTTCTGCTTTTCAGCGCTGTGGCATGACAAGCAATGCTCCGTCAGCAAAGCTTGATGCTTCTCCGCCAGCACCGCCGCAGGCTCCTGACTGCGACCGGATGATGCCATCATGGCGCAAGCCGCCAGCAATGACAGGAGTGGGGTAAGACGGAAATGGAGCGGGTGCATCGGACGTGCCGCGACTTTATACTTTGCGTCATCCAATGGCGTGATTTTCCGCCGCTTTTTTGCTTGGCCACTAAAAACCCGAACTTGAATCATGATCCTCGTCGATAGCGCTTACGGACGACGGCGCCGGGATACGAGACCCGCGAGGCCGAGCATCATGAGCAACGCGCGGCTTGGCTCAGGGACGACTGCGATATTGCCGGAGGAGGCGAAGCGGCTGATGTCCCAGAAGTAGCCGGAACTGCTGATGTCCGGCAGATCGAACTGGCTGCCGTTGTCGCCCGTGCCGTCGCGGTAATTGGTGCCAGTGGCGAAGCCGGAGAAGTTGCTGCTCACGAGACTGGCCCAATCGAGGAGGTTAAACACGTCGCCAAGCTGTGCGCTGTAGCTGCTGCCGATGACGCTAAGGTTGCCACTGAAGGCGAGCGTGCTACCCGAGGTGCCGTTGAAGACGAGGCGGTCGTGACCACCCACGCCACTGATGCCATCAAGCCAAGCGTCATAGCCCGCCGAGCCAACCGTATTGCCGCCGAAGGTGGCATTCGTGGTCGTGGCAGTCGAGATGCCCAGGATCACACTTGATCCGCTTTGCACGTCATGGGTTCCCGTAGTAACGGGCGAAAATGTAAGCGTGCCGTGGCTGCTGTTCGCCACGGTATCACCAGGACGAATGGTGGAGCCGCTCTCAGCCGTGAAGCTGGAGCCTTGAACAACTCCAGTGCCCAGGATGACGCCGCCTGTTTGGACGGTGACAGCTCCCGTGCCGGTGGTGCCAGTGCCGCTGCTGCCAACTTGGAGACTGCCTGCGCTCACGGTGGTGACACCGCTGTAGGTGTTCGCGCCGGTAATCGTCTGCGCACCGGTGCCGGTCTTGGTCAGTGCCAGGGTTCCTGCGGCACCGTTCTGAATGATGCCGCTGAACACGCGGTCGGTCGTATTGACATCGAGCGTCAGAGTCGAGGTGCCGGAGGTGCCGTTTTCGATGATGCCTGCGCCGCTGGCGCTGGCGATGCCGCCGACGGTTTCATTCTGCGCGTTCATGCGAAAGGTTCCCGCGTTGGCGCTGGCCCCATTGAAGGTGAGGATCGAAGTGTTCGCGATCTGGTCACTGGCCGACAACTGGAGGATGTCCACGCCTGACGCATCGCCAATGGTCACGTTTCCGGCGATCGCGTTCACGCCTGCGGTCTTGTTTAGCAGCAACGTTCCGCCATTGACCGTGGTCAGGCCGGAGAAGGTATTGGCCGTTGTGCCGGAGAGGGTCACGGTGCTGGCGCTGTTGCTCTTGATGAGAGACCCGGAGCCGCTGATGACGCCGGACAGCGTCTGGGCACCGCTGCTGCTGTGGCTATAGACCCCGTTGTTGAGAATATCACTGGTGACCACGCCAAAGGCCTGACCGGAGGTGGTCAAGCGAGCCGTGCCGCCCACATCGAAGGTTCCGGCATTGATGGTGAGATTGGGTTGAGAAACACCACCACCCCCAAGAGTGCTGGAACTGGTGATCGACAGGGTTCCCGAACCGCTTTTGGTGTAATTGCCACTGCCGACCGCAACTGACACCAGGAGATCGACCGCATCGGTTCCATCCGCGACATCGAAATTCACTGTATTGGCACCCTGGGGATTGATGAACCCACCATTGGCACTGCTGATAGTGTTTTGCGTTCCTCCGGTGGTGACAAATTTTCCTACACTGTTCTGCCAGAGGTGGTTGCCCTTGTCATAGATAATCGAGCCTCCTCCGGTGCTGCCAAACGTGAAGGTTTTGCCGTTGCTAAGTGTGGTTCGATTAAAGTCCGTGTAAATCACCAGGGATGTCCCATTGTTGATGTTGATGCTTGAGCTGCTGAGGTAATCAAGGTCAGCTTTGCCGGCAAATTTCAAGGTGCCGCCATTGATCGTGGTGGTGCCGGTGTAGGTGTTCGCGCTCATCTTGAGCTCAAGTTGTCCGGCCCCCTCTTTGGTCAGTCCGCCAGTGTTGGAGCTGGAGAGTGCGGTGCCGAGCGTGACATTTTGGCCGTTGGTGTCGAGTTTGATGGCCGCGGCGGTGCTGCTACTGATGCGGGTGCTGTAGTCGGTGGCGGCGCTGTTGGCTGTGTATTGAAGGGTGCCGCCGGTGAAGGTGATGGTGCCGCCATTGCCCAGGGCACCCGAAGTGGCTGGCACATCAGCCGCGTCTGCTCGCAGCGTGCCTGCACTGAGGGTGGTGGTGCCGGTGTAGATGTTCGCGCCCGAGAGACTCAGCACGCCAGCACCTGCCTTGGTCAGTCCAAAACCACTGCCAGCAATCGCTCCGCCAACGGTGAGCGTGTTGGCGGTCACGCTAACTTGCCGCATTGCGTTTAAAGTCACGGCACCGGTGCCGAGATTGAGGCTCTGTGTGCCGACAAAGGTGAAGTTGCTGTTCCAGTTCTGTGCGTTGTTGTTGGCATTGACGAGGTTCGCTACCGAGCTGTCCAAATTGCCACCGCTGAGGGTCATGGCACCAGTGCCGATGGCTGTCGTGCTGCCAAATGAAAGGGTTCCGGCACTGACTGTCGTGCCGCCCGAGTAGGTGTTGGCTCCAGAGAGTATCCAGGTGCCTGCGTCCTGTTTGTTAACCGAGAGCGCCTGCCCTGCGTTCGTGCTGTTGATGATCGCCCCTTGAAAGTCGTTGGCTCCGGTGTTGCTGCCGCCGAGATTCAGCGTGTTCGCATCGGTCTTCGTGTTTGCAAAGGCCCCTGCCCATACCAAAGCACCGGTGCCATCGTTCTTGAAAGTGCTGCCTCCGGAGCCGACCAGAGAGAGCGTGCGGTTGGTCGAGGCTGCGCCACCCGTGTATCGCATGGTATTGTTGAATCCAGTCTCGACGATGCTGCCAGCGCCGACAGCACTGGCTACGCCGCCGTTGGCAATGGAAGAAAAGCTGACGGTGCCGCCATTCTGGCCGAAGAGCTTGCCAGTGAAGTCGTTGGCATTGTTGGTGAGGGTGATGTCTCCGGCGCCAAACTTGGAAAAACTAGTCCCAGCAGACACTTCAGTGACCTTCGCGGAAATGGTCAGGGCATTGGTCCCGGTAACCGAGACACCGGTATTCAAAATCGTGACTGTGCCATTCTGGATGGTGAGTGTCGCACCGGAGGAAATGGTCAGACCGCTGCCCCTCCACGCTAGTCCCAGGCTGTTGAGATCGAGCACATAGTTCCCCGCAGTGACATTGATTGAGTTTGGATACGCGCCGGAAGTACCCATGTCAGAACCGAGCGTCACCGTGCCGCCGGTGCCACCGAAATTGGCGGTGTGGCCGTTGGCGCCGGTCCCCCAGGCGGTGTTCGCTCCCCCCGCTGCGGCGTTGTCCCAGTTTGTGTTGGTAGTATTCCAGATACCAGCACCGCCGTCCGCATTGGCCGTGGTGTCCGTGCCGTCCCAGAACAAACTCGCCGCCCAGGCTGGAGTGGCCGCTAGAATGATGGCCATGATGACAGGCTGGAGCCGGGCAAACGTGAAGTTTTGCAGCGAAGATGGTTGGGGTATCAGATCATTCATCGGTCTGGTGGTGCCCGAAGCGGAAAAACAGGGCCAAAGTGCATACCGCCCCGTCCGGCTTGGTTACGAAAAAAGACTCAAAAACCTCCATCAGGCCGAAATCACGACTTTGGTGAGCGAAACAGTCACTGCCCGCGCCACGGCTGAGAGTTGACCAAGTGGGGCTGTCAATGCCCCCAGTTTTCGGACCGCTACGCTTATCGCGCAGTCAGTTCCAGCTCCATGCTGCCTATGCGATACACGATGCGTCCCGTCATGCCTTGAAAGCCGGTGAGGCTCATGTTCTTGGGCAGGAAGCGCCCGTCCACCTTGCCCGCGCCACAAATCACCAGAGGGATTGTTTTTGGTCCGCCGCGATACTGTGAGCCATCGATCACCAGTCGCGCCTTGTTGCTGGAGACCAGTGTGTCGCGCAGCTTGATGAGACTTGAGCCGTCGGAGTCGAGCATAAAGGACAACGTAGCGCCCTGACCAAGATTCATACGATCCGCGGTGACGACTGTCTTACTGCCCTTCAGCGTGAACTCCGCCGGACCGCGAAGGCCGACGATCAATTCATGCCCCACATTCAAGGCTCCATTCGATAACTGATAGGCGCTTTGGGTCGGTGCCCCCTCGTGTGAGGACGCGATGAATGAATCTGTCACGTTCAGGGTGCCTCCCGTCTGCCGCACCAGACCGTCCGCCTTGTCTGCCGTGGCAATCCGCAGGACCTGGCACTCTAGACTTCCAGTGATCTCCAGCGTCGCATCCGGCCCCTGAATGCTCGTCTCATGGCCATTGCTCACATGAATGTCCACAGGATGGGCCGAAGGCGGCGTGTTTGGCGTGACGTGAATCACCTGCCCGTGATTGATCACCGCGCGCTCACGCTCATGGGCACCGGGCTGCGCGCCGCTGCTCCAAGCTGAGGCTTTGCCCCACTCGCCATTTGGCTCGAGGTAAGTCACCACCGTCTGCTCGTCTGTGGTAAGCGCGGACATCAACTTTTCAGCTAGCATCACTGCTGTTTGAAAAGGCTTCACCTCCATAGTGTTCATCGCCAGCGGCGGCGCGGTCAGTTCCCAGTGAGCCGCCTTACCAGAGGTCAAATCCAATGGCCTAGCCACCGCATCGCTAATCTTCACCTCACCCTGCATCACCTTGACCTGCGCACCGCCCTCGGCATCCACACGAGCTCCGAACTCCGTGCCGAAGTCCACCAACTCACGACCGCCCGGCATCCGCACCGCAAAGCCACGGGACTCCTCTGAGCAATGCGCCCAGAGACTGCCGTAGTTCAAATGCATCGTCGCCGCATCCACCAAATCAAATGCTGCCGGCCCCTCGATTACCACATCTGCGCCGTTGCCGAACCGCAACTGCACACTTCCCCGCTCCAGCCTATAAGTGCCCGCACGCATCGGCTGCTCACCAAGCAACACTTCGCGTCCATCGATCACCGCCTCGAAGCTGAATTTCAAAATCGCCACTGCAGCATCACGATCCCGCAACACCTGCGGACGTTGCCCAAAACCCATAAACGCCAGCGCCACCACCGCAGCCGCCGCACTGGCAAAGGCCGCGATCTTCCAACGACGCAACGCACTCACCTCCTTCTTCACTGAACGGCGCAGAGCGACCTGCGTCATCGGAGCCGTCTCCAGCATCGTGTCCATTTGCTTCGCACGCAGATAGACACGCCGTGCATCCGCATCGCTAGCCAGTAGTTCACGCAGTTTCGCCACCTCATCAGGAGTCGCCTCGCCTTCACGCAGCTTGATCAGCATGCGCTCAAGCCAGTCGCGTGGGTTTTCATCGGGAATCGGTTTCATAGGGAATCGGGAGAGATGGTCAGACCTTCAATGCAATCCTGCAACAAGCGCCGCAGTCGGAAGAGCGCTTGCTTCACCGCCTCAGCACCCATCTTCAAATCCTCGCCCACCTGCTTCACGCTCTGACTACGCTCATAATAAAGCTCCACCAAACGGCGACCACGCTCCGGCAACTGCTCACGGCACTTCTGCAAAGCCACGAGCCGAACATCGAAGTCACGCGCCTCCACCGCCGCGTCTTCAGCCATCAATTCGCAAAGCTCATGCGTCATCACATCCAGCGGCTCACGCTTCCGATCTCGCAGCCAAGCCATCACCTGAAACCGCGCCACCGTGAAGGCCCAAGCGTCAAAATTCGTTCCATTCTGAAACTCCGCCTGCTTCTTCCACAGCACCACATTTGTCTCCTGCAGCACATCCCAAGCCGACGCCGAGTTATCAAGCAGCGAGCGGATGTAAGCATACAACCTCTGCTGGCTGGAGGTGATGAGGCTGGCAAAATCGAAAGACATTCGAAAAGACATACCACAACAGCGGAACGGTTACGCATTTCGTTGGAGAAGCGAACATAAAACGGTAAGGCCGAGGCTCGGTGAGGGCTGCCAAGCCGAGATTTTTGGCATGCAATTATAAAACTCCTCAGGTGGAAAAGAGGCCGACGAAGAACCTTATGAGGCGTCTCATGAGGGTTGCCGGCTTGATCCTCTTTTGCGTTTGGTCTTCGGCGCGACCCACGGCGAGTCAGAGTGATCGAAGACTTCTCATAGGGCGAGCACGCGGGGCATTCTGCCTCTTCAAGTCGGCCATCAGGCTGAGTGTGGCGATGAAGATGCGTTTCATGGTTCCTGCAAAGCGAATGCCTCAACTGACGAGATCTTTAATGACACCATGCCCTTCGAGGCCGGTGAGGCGTTGTTGGAGGCCGTTGTGATAGAAGGTGAGCTTCTCGTGGTCAATGCCGAGCAGATGCAGCGCGGTGGCGTGAAGTTCGTAGCTGTGGGTGATGTTTTCGACGGCTTTGAAACCAAGTTCGTCCGTGCTGCCGTAACCAGTGCCGCCCTTGATGCCGCCGCCGGCCATCCAAGCGGTAAAGGCTCCGGCGTTGTGGTCGCGGCCTTTGCCTGCGCCTTGTGCAGCGGGCTGGCGGCCGAATTCGGTGGTGCAGATGACGAGCGTGTCCTCCAGCAGGCCGCGTGATTTGAGATCGGCGAGCAAAGCACTCGCTCCGGTGTCGAGCACCGCGCCCCAGTAGCCGTGGTCGCGCACGAGATCCTCGTGGCTGTCCCAGTTGGGGCGAATTTTCTTCGCCGTGGTGTTTTCAGCGCCGCAGTAGATTTGGATGAAGCGCACGCCGCGTTCGGCGAGTCGGCGGGCCATGAGGCACTGGCGGCCAAAGGGGCCGATCTCGGGATCGTCGATGGCGTAGAGCTTCTTCGTGAGTTCGGTCTCCCCGCTGAGATTGGTGACTTCGGGGGCGCTGAGTTGAAGTCGCGCGGCCATCTCATACGCGGCGATGCGGGCGTCGAGTTCGGTGTTGGCGGTGCGTTGAGCGGCGTGCTGGCGATTGAGCTTTTGCAGGAAAGCGAGCGTCTGCTGATCCTGCACGCG
>CAXNGR010000010.1:0-15262 GCA_964201265.1 Verrucomicrobiaceae bacterium | reverse complement strand
ACGCCGTCCAATAGCGCTCGTGAGGGGTTCATGCCGACGCGTCCTTCGCTGAAAAGCGTCTGCGTCAAGATACGAAGCGTCTGCGCATTGCCCTCAAAGCCGCCGTAAGGCTCCATCAGCGTGTGCAGCGTCCGCTCCCCCGCATGTCCAAAGGGCGGGTGGCCGAGATCGTGGCTCAGGCAGATGCTTTCGACGAGGTCAGGGTCGATGAAGCAGTCATCCCCCAGCACCTCGCTCTGCTGCGTGAGCCAGGCGCAAATGCTGCGGCCAATTTGAGCCACCTCGATGCTGTGCGTGAGCCGCGTGCGGTAGAAATCATACTCGCCTGACAAAAACACCTGCGTCTTGCTTTGCAGCCGCCGGAACGCGCTGCTGTGGATGATGCGATCTCGGTCGATTTGAAGCGGATTGCGATACTCGCCTTCCGGAGAAGGGCGTTTGTCGAGTTTCTCGAAGTCGAAGGAGGAGTAGAAGCGGTTCGCGGGCATGCGTGGTGTGTCACGATGCTAGCAGGTCGTGTCAGTCGGGCAAGACCGCTGCTCAGCCCTGGCGACGAAACGCGAACTGCCAGGTAGGCAGCCCATCCGCATGCTCTGCCTCGCGTTTCCTGCGCTGGCCGTTCACAAAGGCAGGCTTGAAGGGCTGATTTTGAGCCTGGGCGATCTCAGACTCAGTCGCGCCTTTGGCCCGCAGGCGGCTGCGCTCATAGATTCGAGCTTTTTGGATTTCCAGCATGGAGATGACGTTCATTGACCGCCTCCTGCCGGGCCTGTTCAAAACTGCCCTGTGTTCAGCAGCACCAGCGTGCATGCCTCTTCGCAGGCAATGCCCGCGTTTTGCAGGGCATCGGCCAGCGCCGTGTTTTCCGCGCCAGGATTAAAAATCACCCGCTGAGGCTTCAGCGCGATGAGTTTTTCCTTCAGCCCGTTCGAAATCGCCGCGCCGACATACATCGTCACGGTGTCCACCGGGCTGGTGATCGCGCTCAAATCCGCCACCACGGCGATGCCTTCGATCTCCGTCAGCTTGAGATGAACGGGCACCACTTCATGACCGTGTTTCCGGAGCAGCAGCAGAGCGCGATGGCTGTAGCGTTCTGGATTGTTGCTGGCTCCAATGATGACGACGCGTTGTGTGCTCATGATTTTTGATCCTCTTCATCCAGGTGAAACAGATGCAGCGCCCGATGCGCTGCGGGTGCCAGGACGATGCCCATCACGGAGATGAACACCAGCCCGCTGAACAAGGCGTAAAACGAGGCAAACAGCTTTGCTTCATCCGATGGCAGCTCTCCCACTGGCCCCATGCCACCCAGGATCATTGAGGCGTTCAGCAGGCTGTCGATCCAGCCAAATTCGGCGATGAAATGATAGCCCAACACACCAATGGCGAGCGCCACGCCGATCACGACAAAGGCAAGGCCGAAAAACTTCACCGCACGCCTGAAAAAGACGTGGCGTGGGGCAAGCGGCTCGGTGCGTGACTCAAACATGTGCGCCATCATCCCGGCGACGCGGCGAATTGCAACAGCGCTCCGCTTTCGGACTATGTTGTCGAACGTTGCATCAACCCTTTGCCTCTATAGCCTCATCCCATGAGCCCGAGACCCTGGATCATCGCCGAAACGAATTGGAAGCACGTCAAAGCCACGCGCTACGAGGTCGCCATGTTGCCGTGGGGGGCCACGGAGGCGCACAACTGGCACCTGCCCTACGCCACTGATTCGCTGCAAAACGACGCCATCGCCGCCGAGGCGGGCCGCATCGCCTGGGAAGCGGGTGCGAAGGTCGGAATCCTGCCGAACATGCCCTTTGGGGTACAGACCGGCCAGCTCGATGTGCCTTTCTGCATCAACATGAATCCCACCACGCAAATGATGTTGCTGGAAGACATCATCTCCAGCCTCGAAGGCGTCGGTGTGATGAAATTCGTCATCATGAACGGCCACGGTGGCAACGACTTCCGCCAGATGTTGCGCGAGCTTCAGGCCAGGCACCCGAAGATGTTCCTCTCCACCGTCTCGTGGTTCCAAGCCGTCAAAGGCGACGATATCTTCGACATCGTTGGCGATCATGCGGATGAGCGCGAAACCAGTTTGATCATGCATCTGCATCCCCATCTGGTGCTGCCGAAGTCTGAATGGGGAGTCGGCACTGACAACCGCTGGAAGCTGAAAGCCATCAACGAAAAATGGGCCTGGGCGCAGCGTGCATGGTCGAAGGCCACGAACGACACCGGCAGCGGCGATCCCCAGCACAGCACCGCCGAGAAAGGGAAACGCTACTTTGAGGCTCTTGGAGCCAAAATCGCGACCTACCTCATCGAACTGGCTGCCGCTGACATCAGCGATCTTTACGAGACGTCGAAATGATCCGCTTCCTCGTCAGCCGCATCGTCCAAGGACTCGTCGTGATCTTCGCGGTGATCACGATCACGTTCACGCTATCGAAGCTGGTGCCGGGTGGCGCGGTGAGAAATGAGCGCAATGTCACTGAGGAGGCGCGGAAAGCGCAGGAGGAGTATTACGGCCTGAACAAGCCGTGGATCGTGCAGCTCGGCCTTCAGCTCAAGCATTACGCCACATTGGATCTGCCCGACTCGTATCACTACAAAGGCCGTGGGGTGGATGAGATCATCGCTTCTGGGTTTCCGGTGTCTGCGGTGGTGGGTGTGGCGGCTTTGCTCATCGCGCTGGCCATCGGCGTGCCGCTGGGAGCGCTGGCCGCCTTGCGACCGAACACGCTGGAAGATCGCGCCAGCACTTTTGCGGCGACGCTTGGCATTTGCACGCCCAGCATGGTGTTGGGGCCGCTCATTGCGATGCTGTTTGGCCTAAAGCTGCGCTGGTTCAATGTCGCGGGATGGTTTGACTCGTCGGACTGGGTGCTGCCTGCGCTCACGCTTGGCATCATCTACAGCGCTTACATCGCACGGCTCACACGCGGCAGTTTGCGCGAGACGCTGGCGCAGGAGTTCATCCGTACCGCACGCGCCAAAGGATCAAGCGAGACCTCGGTCGTGTTTCTGCACGCGATGAAGCTCGCCAGCCTGCCGGTGCTCAATTACCTCGGTCCGGCGGCGGCGGGGCTGCTCACCGGCTCGTTCATCGTCGAAACGATCTTCCAATTGCCCGGCCTCGGCCAGTTCTTCATCGCGGCGGCCACTAATGGCGATCATCAGCTCACGATTGCCATCTCCACTTTTTACGCGGCGCTTATCGTCGGCTTCAATCTCCTCGTGGACATCCTTCAAGCTGTTCTGAACCCACGCATTCGGCTTCAGGCATGAGCAGCACGCCCCAACAGAGTCTTTCCCCGATGCGGGCCGCGTGGCAGCGGCTAATGCGGCAGCGTTTGAACGCGTGGGCGTTTTGGTTTCTCGTCGTGCTCGTGGTTTTGTGCGGTATCGGCCCTGAACTCTCGCCTTATGACCAGTCGGAGCAGAATCTCGAGCTCAAGGCCACGAATCCAAGCATCGCGCATTGGCTGGGCACCGATCCGCTCGGGCGCGACATGCTCACACGCATCCTTCATGGCGGTCGTGTGTCGCTGGAGGTGGGGCTGCTGGCTACGGCGGTCGCGGCGATCATTGGTGTGTTTTACGGCATGGTTTCCGGCCTCGCGGGTGGTCGCATCGACTCTGCGATGATGCGCATCGTGGACATCCTGTATGCGTTTCCTTTCATCAACTTCGTCATCTTGCTCATGGTCATCGTTGGGCGTGAGTTCTGGCTCATCTTCGTGGCGATTGGAGCGGTGGAATGGCTCACGATGGCGCGGGTCGTGCGCGGGCAGGTGCTGGCGTTGAAGAATCTTGAATTCATCATCGCCGCGCGCGCCAGCGGCGCAGGCTTCTGGCACATTGTGTGGAAACATCTGCTGCCGAATGTGACGGGACCCGTCATCATCTATGCCAGCCTCACCGTGCCCGGCGTCATGCTGCTGGAGGCGGCGCTGAGCTTTCTCGGCCTCGGCATCCAGCCGCCGGATGCGAGTTGGGGTGTGCTGATTCGTGAAGGCGCGAACTCGATGGAGACCTATCCTTGGCTGCTGCTCTACCCAGGCGTTTTCTTCTCCGCCACACTGCTCGCGCTCAACCTGCTCGGCGACGGTCTGCGTGACGCGTTCGATCCGAAGTCGATGTCGCAGCAGTAGGCAAAAAATATTCTCAAGAGGGCTGAATAGGCGTGACGCGGCCTCGTCACAAGGTGCGGAAACAAATTCCACACACACTCATGAAAGCCATCCTCTCACTTGTCGCTGCAGCCGCTGTTCTTGGTTTTGCAGCCCCCTCCACAGCCAAAGCCGACACCTGCCACAACGGAGCCACCCGCGTTGTCGGCTACAGCTCCTGCGGTACGCCCATCATCGCCGTTTATCGGATTGTCGGTTATGACCACTGCGGTCGCCCTGTCGGCCAGTGGGTCACCCAGACTCCACGCGTGGGCTACAATGCCCCACGTCCAGGCCACGGCTTCAATCCCGGCTTCAGAGGTCCTCAGCCTGGATTCAACAATTGCCAGCCCTCCTACGGCCGCCCACGCAGCGGCGTCAGCTTCAGCTTTGGTTTTGGCAGGTAGTAGCGCCAAAATCTGAGTTTTGAAAACCCCACGCGGCCCCGCCATTGCAAGGCGGGGCCGTTTTGTTGCCACGCAAGGCATCGCATGGCATGCTCGATGCCATGCGCTGGATTGTTCGTCTTTCTTTTCTTCTCGCTGCTCTTGGCGGCATCGCGTGGTTTCATCATCACCGCACGCACCGGCCCACTCGGGTCGATGAAGCCAATCGCGACGGCATCCTGCTCATCGGCAACGGCTCCGAGCCTGCCACGCTGGACCCTCAACTCGCTAGCGGCCAGCCGGAGCATCACATCTTCCACGCGATCTTCGAGGGCCTCATCGCTCCGCTGCCAGAGAATCCTGATGGCGACGGACCAGGTGCCGCCGTGTCCTGGACACATGAGAATTTCACCACCTGGACCTTCAAACTTCAACCGAATGGCCGGTGGAGCGATGGCACGCTGGTGACGACCGCTGATTTCCTCTATGCTTACCAGCGCATCCTCACCCCCCAGCTCGGGGCCGACTACGCGGCCATGCTTTACCCGATGCTGAACGCCGAAGCTTATCACACCGGCAAGTTGTCAGACTTCTCACAAGTCGGCGTGAGGGCGCTAGACTCCCACACGCTGCAAATCACCCTCAAAGGTCCCGCTCCCTACCTCCCGAGCATGCTCAAGCACTACGCATGGTTTCCGGTGCCGAGGCATGTCATCGAGAAGCACGGTAAAATGGATGACCGCGGCAACACCCGCTGGACGCGCCCCGCCAACATGGTCGGCAACGGCCCCTTCAAGCTCAAGAGCTGGCGGGTGAACCAGACCATCGAAGTGGACCGCAATCCGCACTATTGGGACGCCGCGAGCGTGAAGCTCAACGGCATCGTCTTCCTCCCCATCGTCAGCGACACCACGGAGGAGCGTGCTTTCCTCGACGGCCAGCTTCACGTCACGCTTACGGTTCCACTCTCGAAAATTCCCGGTTACCGCGAGAGCAAAGCGCCCTTCTTCCACAGCGATCCGCTTCTCAGCGTTTATTTCTACCGCTGCAACGTCACGAAGAAACCCTTTGATGATCCCAAGGTGCGCCGAGCGCTCGCGCTGGCCATCGACCGGGAGAGCATCACACGCAACATCCTCCGCGCCGGGCAGAAACCCGCCACAGGCCTGACACCGCCGGGAACGCTGGCCGAGTATCACACGCCGGATGTCATGCGCTTCAATCCTGACGAGGCCCGCAAACTTCTCAGCGAGGCGGGCTTCCCAGATGGCAAAGGTTTTCCGACGTTTGACATCCTCATCAACACCAGCGAGGCGCATCGCTCGCTGGCAGAAGCTGTGCAGGCCATGTGGAGGCAGCACCTCAACATTCCCGCCCGTGTTTTGAACCAAGACTGGGGTGTGTATCTCGAATCTCAGCGCAAACTCGACTTTCAGGTCTGCCGTGCCGCCTGGGGGGGCGACTATCTTGATCCTTCGACCTTTCTGGCGATGTGGCAGACCAACGATGGCAATAACAACACCGGCTGGAGCAACTCACGCTACGACCAACTCATTCAACAGAGCTTTAGCGAAGGTGACGCCGCCAAACGTCTGCAAATCATGAATGAGGCTGAAACCCTCGTCCTCACCGAGGCCCCGATCCTGCCCGTGTATTGGTACACACACTCGTATCTGATGCGTCCCGAGGTCAAAGGCCTGCTGCCTTCGCTACTGGATCACCGCTGCTACAAGGCGGTGAGGCTGGTTCCACAGTGATCCGGCGGATCAGAAGCCCACGACGTAGAAACGCCCGTCGGAAACCTGCTCGGCCTCCTGGAGCGTGATCCAGCGCTCCTTGAAATCGTCCCCCCAACTGTCGCTGAAGGCCATCTCGTTGGTGTCCTTGTTGTAGCCGATGATGAGAACGATGTGACGGGTGTCCTTGTCCTTGGGCAGGGAGTTGGCCGCAGCCTCGGCAGTGACTTTCTCCCGCCAAGCAGCCCAGTCGGTCACGGTTTTGCGCTCTTTGGTGCGCTTGTTGGCCGTGTCATTGAAGCCTTTGGTGCTGCACAGGGTCCACATGACCGGCAGCCCCTTGTCGATGTATTTGGCGATCTCTTTGATCTTCAGTTCGCTCTCCCAGGAGTCAAACGAGCGGCGCTTGCTGCGAATCTGTGCAGCCATGCCCGTGAGCATCATATCGACGTTCGTGCCGCCGCCAAAGCCGGTCTGTCCGGCGTTGGCGAGGATGTACATGTCCGCCGGGATGCCGAGGTAACGCATGCTGCGCTCGGCCGTGGCGGGAGCGCAGTAGCCTTTGGGGCCTTGATCGACCATCGGGATGTCACCGATGACGACATCACCGCCCTCGCGCTTCTCCAGATTTGCCAGCGCCCTGGAGCGGATGATGGTGTCGGTCACGCTCTCCACCTTGCCACCGGCGTCCGCGAAGGCGGAGGTAACAATCTGGATGCCGACATATTCACCCTCGGCCTCGGCGAGTAGGATGGCATGCCCACGCCAGTCCCAGCGCTGCATGTTCATGCGTCCGGCTTTCTCACCAAAGCGCTCTTTCTGTGGCGCTCCGAGTTGTTTGGAAAGTGTCGCCGAGATGGCCGCCAGATCTTTGTCCATGGCCTTTTTGACGATCATCGCGGCTTGGGCGGGCGGCGTATCCTTATCAAAGTGCATTTCACCACTGCCACGGGCACTGAAGAGATCGCCCTTGTTGGCAAAGACGAGCGAGAAACCGGTGACCTTTTCGTTTTCGGCATACATCGCCACGGAAAAGGGATGGGCGCCGAACATGAGATAGTCCTCCTTGGTGTAGGAGCGGTAGCTGCTGGAGGTTTTGGTCTTGGACTCAGGCGGGATGCCGAGCTTCTCCGCGATCTCAGTAGCGGATGAAGTCCAGAGCGGCGTCTCGCCAAACAACGACTGGCCGACGGCTTCATTCACCACCGCAGGCTCCAGTTTGTCATTCGGACCCGGCTTGTAGGCTGTGGCCGCCGCGGGAGCGGCAGTTGCAGGGGCCAAGGTGCCGGCAGCCTGTTTGATGTAGGCCTGGTCTGCGGCGGAAAACTGGGTGACTGCCAGCGTAAAGCGCTGGCCTGTCGCCATTTCGATGGTGGCGTTCACGCCCTCCACACCGACAAGTCTTGCCTGGATGGCTTTGCCGGAGGCGTTGGTGAAAGTACGGAGTTCAGACGACTGTCCGCTCGTTTGAGCCAGAGTCAGTAACAGGGCGAGAAAAACACAGGTCGGGTGCTTCATGGCGGCGTTTGTAGCGCAGCCACCTGTTTTTGTGAAGCATGAAAATGGTGCGCCCCCTCAGATCCACGTCCCCGCCGGGATCACGGCGTCTTTGGGCACGCAGACGATGCCGTCGCGGATGTAGTAGTTCTCAGCATCCATTTCGCTGGGCTTGCCTTCCGGGGTGATGACGACGTTGTCACCAATGTGGACGTTTTTGTCGATGATCGCGCGTTCGATGCGGCAATTCCGACCGATGCCAGGCGGCGGGCGGCTGAGATCGGTGCCGACGGCCCCCGCGTAGAAGTCCGCCCCCATGATGATGCTGTCACGAATGGTGGTGCCAGCCTCGATTTGCGAACGCACGCCGATCACGGCGGTCTCGATATGCGCGTCGGTGAGGATGCAACCATCGGCCAACAAGGCCTCGCGGATGGTGCCACCGTTGATCTTGGTGGCGGGAAGAGCGCGGGAGTGGGAGAAAATGGGTGCCGTGGAGTCAAAGAAGTCGAACTGCGGCACCAGTTTGCAGAGGTCCAGGTTCGCCTGGAAGAAACTGCGGATAGTGCCGATGTCCTCCCAGTAACCGTGGAAGTTGTAGGCATGGACGCGGCGGTCCTTGATCGCCGTTGGGATGATGTGCTTGCCGAAGTCGTTGTGGGTGTTGTCCAGGCATTCCTCCAGCACCTTGCGGTTGAAGATGTAGATGCCCATGGAGGCCTGGTACTGCGGCTCGGAGGTGTCGAGGCCGAGGCTGCGCAGGGTTTCTTCCGGCATGCGCAGATTTTTGAGCACGGCAGGGTCTTTCGGCTTCTCGACGAACTCGTGGATGCGGTTGTCCGTGTCAGCGCGCATGATGCCGAAGCCGGTGGCGTCACGGGCGTTCACCGGCAGCGTGGCGATGGTCAGGTCCGCTTCACTGGCGATGTGCTGGCGCATGACTTTGCGGAAGTCCATGCGGTAGAGTTGGTCGCCACTGAGGATGAGGAAGTAATCATGCCCGCCTTCGAGGAAGTAGCGCAAGTTTTGCCGAACGGCATCGGCGGTCCCCTGGTACCAGCGCTCGCCATCCGGCGTCTGCTGCGCGGCAAGCACCTCGACAAAACCACGCGTGAACTGGTCAAAGCGGTAGGTGCGGGAGAGATGGCGATTCAACGAGGCGCTGTTGAACTGGGTAAGCACATACACCTGTCGCAGGCCGGAGTTGATGCAGTTGCTGATCGGAATATCGACAAGGCGGTACTTGCCTGCCAGCGGCACGGCCGGTTTCGCACGGTTTTGGGTCAGCGGAAAGAGCCGAGTGCCCGCCCCGCCGCCCATGACAATGGCCAGCGTGCTGCGGCGGAGAAGCGAGTCGGCCTCGACCTGGGAGGATGGGTTAGTGCTCATGGTGAGTTGGGTTGTCTGCCTTTATTTCTCTGCAACAAGCCGGAGAGGCAAGCGTTATCCCTGCCCCATTTTTGGCGGCGACGCGCCCCGCCCTGATCTCTCTTTTACCACCCCCACCAACCTCATGTCCATCTCTGTGTGCCGCTCCGTGTTTTTTGTCATCGCCTGCCTTGCCGCCAGTTCCGTCCGTGCGGCGGTGGGCTTTGAAAAAGACCTGCTTCCGGTCCTCACCAAGAAGTGCATCGACTGCCACAAGGCTCCCTATGAGGAGAACGGCAAGAAAAAGGAGCCCAAGGCCGGTCTCCGCCTCGATGCCTCCTGGGCCATCATCAAAGGCAGTGAGAATGGCCCCGTTCTCACCCCCGGTTCCCCAGACAAAAGCGGTCTCTACGAGGTCGTCATGCTGCCGAAGGACGATGACGGCCACATGCCGCCAAAGGGTGACGATCTCACTCCCGAGGAAATCAAGCTGCTCAAGACCTGGATCGAGGAAGGCGCGGACTTCGGCGGCTGGCTCGGCAGCGCCCAGGGCATGCCCGCCGGTGCGGCCACTGAGATGGCCAAGCCGCACAAGCCGCGTGAGCACGAACTCTTCTTCACCGCTCTCGAAAAAGAGGTGAAACCAATCTCCGACGATGTGCTAGCCAAGGCGAAGGCAGCAGGGGCTCAGGTCGCTCCCGTGAAGGTGGAAAGCCCGCTGGTACGCGTCGATTTCCTCACGGGCGTCTCCAAGTGCGATGATGAAAAAGTCGCCGCCCTCTTGCCGCTGAAGGAAAACATCGTGCAGCTCGATCTCGGTCGCACCATCGTCACCGACGCCGCTTTGAAGACCCTTGGCCAGCTTCCGCGCCTCATCTCGCTCGACCTGCGCCAGACCAAAATCACCGACGCCGGGCTGGAATCGCTCATCGGCCTGAAAAAACTTCAGACCCTCAATCTTTACGGCACAGAAATCACTGACGCTGGTTTGAAGCACCTCGCGAAGATCAAGAGCCTCAAAAATGTCTATCTCTGGCAGTCCAAGGCCACCAAGGCTGGCGTAAAACAACTTACTGCTGCTGTTCCCGGCCTCAAAGCCACCGTCGAATAACCCAACCCGTTCGTAACCTCATGAAAACTCGTCTTCTTATGCTCACCGCCCTGTTCAACGCTCTTTTCGGCATCGCCAGTGCCGGTGAAGGTGAAAAAGTCAGCTATGACGCCCCCGCCGTCTCCGGCGTCAACCAGGACGGTGCCACCGTGAACTTTGCCGACGTTTACAAGAAAGGCCCCACGGTCGTCTTCTTCTACCCAAAAGCCGACACTCCGGGCTGCACCAAGCAGGCCTGCTCTTTGCGTGATGCCTTCGCGGATCTGACCAAGGACGGCGTCCAGGTGCTCGGTGTGAGCTTCGACAAGCCTGAGGCGCAGAAAAAGTTCAAAGACAAGTTCACCCTGCCTTACGACCTCATCGCTGACCCCGAAGGCAAAATCGTCGCCGCCTTCAAGGTCGAAAAAATGCTCAAAGGCGTGCTCTCGCTCGCCAAACGCAGTTGTTTCCTCGTCAAAGACGGCAAGGTCGTCTGGCAGGACTACGCCGCCAGCACCGACCAGCAGGCCGCTGACATCAAGCGCGTCCTCGGCGAGGCAAAGTAAGCCTGTTTACCCATTCTTCTGAAATCCCTGAACGGAGACCGGTGACGGTCTCCGTTTTTTTTTGGATCGCATTCAGGCCGTCGGCGGCGCATCATCTGCCACCACTGCCCATGACTCTTTGGAAACGTTGTCTGCGCCTCCTAGCGATTGTCATCCTCACGCCTGTGATTTTCCTGCTCGGCTGCCAGTCCAAGCTCATCTACCACCCGAATCCTTACCGGGCGGAGCACGAGACGATGCTGCGCGCTGCCAAAGGCGAGCGCGTGACCTTCACCACCTCACAGGGGCGGCAGACCGCGTTTTACATCCCGCCGCGTGCCGCAGGTAGCGCTGGGCCGCAAACAATCTGGCTGTGTTTTGGTGGAAATGGCTCGCTGGCGCTGCACTGGCTACATTTTACCGACGCCTGGGATGATCGCTTCGCCTACTTGCTCGTCGATTATCCCTGCTATGGCGACTGCGAGGGCCAGCCTACACCGGGAAGAATTCGCGAGAGCAGCAAGGCTGCGTTTGAGGCGCTAGCCAAGCATCTTCACACCACCACAGCAGACTTGCAGCCACGTCTCGCCGTGCTGGGGCACTCTCTCGGTGCGGCGGCAGCCTTGATGGCGGCGGAAGACCTCAATGCTCGACGCGGCGTCCTCATCTCACCCTTCACCTCCATGACGGACATGGGGCGCATCGTTCTGGGATGGCCGCTTTGTCATCTCAACCTGCACCGCTTCGACAATCGAAAAACACTGCGCCGCGTGGTCGCACGCCCAGAGGCACGTTTCGTGATTTTTCATGGCTCCGAGGACGAGGTGATCCCCCCGCAGATGGGGCGTGCGCTTGCCGCAGAGCATCCGCAGGCCGTGACGTTTCACGAAATCCCGGCCGCGCATCACAACGACATCCTGAGTCTGGTTCAAAGCAGGATCGGCCATGCGATGGCGGAACTTGCGCCCCAGAAGCCTTGAGCGGGACGCTAGCGAAAAAATTTCATCGCAACCGGCGGCAATGCTGTCACTATGAACGCCACAACCATGCCAACTTCCTTTGGACAACTGCTCACTGCGGCGCGTGAAAAGCGTGGGTTGTCGCTTGAAGACGCCGCACATGAGACGCGCATCCCGGCGCAGCGCCTGCGCTATTTGGAGGCGGGAAATTTTGCCGCCTTCGGCAGCATGACCTACGCGCGTTCCTTCATCCGTCAGTATAGCGGCTTTTTGGAGGTGGACGCCACTGCGATTCTCGAAGAGCTGCCAGAGGGCGCACTCGGAGGCGAGCGTGACTATCGTTACCTGACCCGCTCTCACGGTGCTTGGCTGCGTGACCACGATGGTGCTCCCGATCGCATCACCGCGCCATCCGCTCGTCGCACGCGCTCGATCAAATCTCCGCTGCCAGCCGCTCTCGCGGTTTTCGCGCTGGTTCTCATCGGCACCGCCATCTGGGGCATGCAACTGGCGGAAACACGGCGCCAGATCGTGCCTGCCGCGCTGCCAGAAAATGACCAAACACCTTCCGTTGCCGAGGAGAAACCATTGACTGCAAACGCCAAGCAGATCATCTCGGTGCGAAGAGCCACCCCAGTCAATTGACCCTATGCCTGCCTCCGAACCCACCCCCGCGCCATCTTCCGGCTGGCTTGAGCCGGTGCTCTGGACCCTGGCCTTTGTGATTGCGGCCGTGGTGGCAGCGGTGGTCAATGAAACGGCCAGAGAGATCGCTGTTCAGGGACTCGCTTATCTCTTTGCGTTCATCACCACACCCTTTGTGCTCGAAGCTTCTGCCGCTTTCATCGGCCTCTGCGTCGTCTTTGCCATCAATGGCCGCCGCATCGCCAAAGAAGGGGACGGCTGGGTCGTGATGGAAGTGAAAAAGCCCGATGAATTGACGAGCGTGCCTGCTGAGCCGCAGGAAAAGGCGGGCTGAAGCGCAGCGGAGTTGAATCTGGCTGGCCTGCGGCTCGTCCCTGCTTCAACATCCGCTCCCGAATGAGTCCTGCCCCACCGTCTGCCCATGCCACGACCGCGAATCTCGCGGTGCGTGTGGTCACGGCGGGAAAATTTTTGCAACTGGCCGGTGGTGAGCCGTTTTTCATGCGCGGGGTCAGTTACGGGCCTTTCAAGCCGAACTCAAGATCTGAGCCATTTCCCGAAGATGAGCGCCTTGCCACGGATCTGCGCCACATCGCCTCGCTCGGCTTCAACACCGTGCGGATTTACGAGCTGCCCACGCCTGCGGTGCTGCGTGAGGTCGAATCCAATAGTCTGCGCCTCATCGTCGGCATTCCCTGGGCCGAGCATGTCGATTTTCTCTCAGACAGCGCCCTGCGGCATGAAATCGAGCAGCGCATCTCGGAAACCACCTCGCGTTTGCGCGGCCACGCCTGCATCGCCGCGTTTCTCGTCGGCAACGAGATCGAAAAAACGCTCGTGCGCTGGATGGGGCCGGAGCGGGTGCGTGATTTCATTGAGAAGCTGATTCGCATCGCCCGCGAGCAGGCACCGCAGACGCTCGTCAGCTACGCCACTTACCCTTCCACCGAGTATCTCGTGCCGCGCAACGCGGACTTCCTCGCGGTGAACGTCTATCTTGAGTCACGCGAGGCGTTCTCTGCGTGCCTCTCCCGGCTGCAAAATCTCGCGGGCAACAAGCCGCTGCTCATCACCGAGTTCGGGCTCGATGTGAATGCGCATGGCGCTGAGAAACAAGCCGAAGTCATGCGCTGGCAGCACGACTGCCTGTTGCGCGGTGGCACCGCAGGCGGCGTGTGGTTCGCCTACACGGACGAATGGCATCGCGGCGGGCAGGAAGTCACTGGCTGGTGCTTTGGCATCGTGGATCGTGAGCGCAATGAGCGGCCCGCTTGCGCTGCGGCGCGTGATTTGCCGGCGAAACTGACTGCGCCCGTGAATCCACCGCGCATCTCGGTCATCGTCTGCACATGCAACGGCTCCGCCACGCTGCGTCCCTGTCTCGAATCGCTGCTCGCGCTGCGTTATCCCGATTTCGAGGTTCTGGTGATCGACGACGGCTCCTGCGATGCCACCGCGCAGATCGTGCACAGTTTGGAGCCGGTGAAATACCACCGCCAGGAGCATGCCGGACTCAGCGTGGCACGGAATCTAGGCGCACAGCTCGCCACCGGCTCGATCCTGGCCTACACCGACGATGACTGCATCGCGCATCCCGACTGGCTGCTGCATTTGAGCCATGCGTTCACGGAAGATCATGTGGTGGCAACTGGTGGCCCGAACATCCCGCCGCCGCCGCGCAATCGCATCGAACGCGTCGTGGCCGCCGCACCCGGAGCACCCGCGCATGTGCTGCTGAACGATACCGAGGCCGAGCATCTGCCTGGCTGCAATCTGGCGATCCGCAAAGACACGCTCGACCGCATCGGCGGCTTCCGCGCCGAGTTTAGGTCCGCCGGTGATGACGTGGATGTCTGCTGGCGGCTGCGTGAGCATGGCATTCTGCGCTTTGTACCGGGCGCGATGGTCTGGCATCACCGCCGTTTCACCGTGAAGGCTTATTTGAAGCAGCAGCTCGGCTACGGACATGCCGAGGCATTGCTGATGAAGGCGCATCCTGGCCGTTTCGGCCCGCTGGGCGGTGCGCGCTGGCGCGGCGGCATCTATGGCGATCAACTTCCTGCCGATCATCCCGTCGAAGGCAGCATTTTTCACGGCTCCTTCGGACTCGGTGCTTTTCAGGTTATTTATGCGTCCTCGTCGTTCCGTTGGTGGGAGCATTTCACCGGTGTGCTATGGCTCGCGCTGTTGCTGGCCGCACTGGCTTGCCAGCAGTTCGAGTTGAGCGCGTGCGTCGTGTTGTTTGCCGTTTGGGCCGCGTGGCGGGTCAGTTCGCGTGCCTCATCGCGCCCCGGAGATCGTCCGCTGCTTTGGTGGCTGAGTTTGATGCAGCCGGTGGTGCGTGAATGGGCGCGTCTGCGCGGCATGATCACGCTCGGCGCACGTCCAAGCAGCCGCCCTGTGCTGCCGGAGATCATTCCGCCCGAGATGCCTCACAAGAGTGCAATCACGCTCGGCACGCTGCGTTTTTGGAGTGAAACAGGCGTCACCCGTGACGCCTGGCTGCATGAGATGCGCCGCACGCTCAAGGCCGCGCACATTCTCCATCGTGAGGATGATGGCTGGCGCTGGTTTGACGTTGAGGCTTGGCCGTGGGCGTCTGTTTCACGCGCCTGGCTCAGCGTGACCGAATATCACGGTGAAGGCCGCTGTTTGACCCGTGTCCGCTGCATCCTGCGCGTGCGTCGTGACTTTGGCTGGAATTTTCTCCTCGGGTTCGTCATCGCCAGCTTGATGATGACCACGCGGCACCTGCTCGTGATCGGCGTCCTCGGAATGGTTGCTGCCGCCGTTTGGGTTCCGGTCGCGTTGTGGCTTGCACGTCGTGAGATGCAAAAGCATGCTCGCGCCGCCGCCCAGGCTGC